>JBDSFP010000118.1:0-3522 GCA_039919415.1 Aquaticitalea sp.
CTTTACCTCTTTTGTCCAAACCGTAGGCCAATGCAGCGGCAGTTGGTTCGTTGATAATACGACGAACTTTCAAACCTGCAATTTCACCGGCTTCTTTAGTAGCCTGACGTTGTGAATCATTAAAATAGGCTGGAACAGTAATTACAGCTTCAGTTACTGTGGTTCCCAAATAATCCTCAGCCGTTTTCTTCATTTTTTGAAGAATCATGGCGGATAATTCCTGTGGTGTGTAGAGACGACCATCGATATCAACTCGTGGCGTGTCATTATCACCTTTGACCACTTTATAAGGTACACGTTCTGCTTCTTTTTTAGATTCAGAATATTTGTTTCCCATAAAACGCTTGATGGAATAAACCGTTTTTGTCGGATTCGTTACCGCTTGCCGTTTTGCTGGGTCACCAACTTTAATTTCACCGCCTTCAACGAAAGCAATGACAGAGGGTGTGGTTCTTTTACCTTCCGCATTAGGAATAACAACCGGCTCGCTACCTTCCATTACCGAAACGCAAGAGTTGGTTGTTCCTAAATCGATTCCAATTATTTTACTCATAATATATGTTTTATTGTTGTGTGTTAATTTTTAATTTCTCTATCTCTATGTCAATGACTGTGCCATGCCAAAAAATATGACATGATGTCATTTTTTATACTCTTAACAATATTTACTGTTCATTCTATGGGAATTTGTAGTATTTTTAAAATCTAAATAAAAGTCTTATGAAAAAATTATGTATTGCTTTTACGACCGTTCTTGCTCTCGTTATTGCTTCCTGTACTGGCGACCAAGGACCTCCGGGCTCTCCAGGCATTGATGGAGGGCAAATAGTGTCTCAAGCCTTTGAAATTAACGTGAACTTTACCGCTGCAAATAATTTCGAACAAGTGGAATCATACGGATTTCAGGTATTACCTACCGACGTGACTTTGGTCTATATATTATGGGATACGGTGAATGGACAGGATATATGGCGACTTTTGCCGCAAACGGTGGAATTTAATGATGGCCTGTTAATCTATAACTTTGATTTTACCCAAACCGATGTACGGTTCTTTTTGGATGGCACAACGAATTTTAACACTTTGGATGCTTCCTATACCCAGGCTCAAGTATTTAGAGTGGTGGTGGTTCCTGCGGATAATGTGGGAAGAGTTGATGTCAATGATTTGGATTCCGTAATGAATGTTTACGGTATTCAAACCTTCGATGAACATTACCTATAAAACAACATGAGCAATTCGATAGTGGCAGTCTTTAAAATTCAAGGCTGCCTTTTTTTTAGGAATATTTGAAGATAAAAATTACCATATATTTACCTAACGAACCGACGAAGTAAATGGAATGTATCTCTGTTTTTGATATGTTGAAGATTGGAATAAGACCTTCAAGTTAAGACACTTTGCGACATTGGCGCTCGGCTGAACAATAGATTAATGTAACATCGATTCTATTGAAGTTGGTATTAAAATCTTATTCTTGCTGTACACAATTCTCCTTCCGCCGTGTATCAATCAAATACACAATTTTCCAATAGCCATTTAATTTTACGAGTTGAAACGAATCCACACCGCAATGACTGAATTTTCCATTGAGCCAAAATTCATAAGGCGCCCAGACATTTGCCATATTACCATCAATTTGAATATGAAAACTCAACAGTTTCTCTTCAAATTTCTGGTCTTTTGGTATGGAAACAATCGATTTTAAAAACAGATTGAAATCTTCCGTTTCCAATGTCGTCTTACCTTCTTTGTTTTTTCCAATAGTCTGTAAAATGATATCCTTGGAAACAGCTTCTTTCATTATCAAACTATCCCGCTGATGAAAGCCTTCAAAAAATCCAGCAATGGTATTATTGACATCTTTTTCATCTATAGTTTGAGAAAAAGCGTTGATGACAAAAAACATAAAAAAAAGCCAAACAATTAATTTCATATTACTGGTTTTGGATTCAATTGCAAAGATAATCGTTCATGGCGAATATTTCACATTAAGGGAACAATATGAATTCTGAAATAAATTTTTATGTTATATTTCGAGTGCAAAAAAACTATACTCCCAAAAACGCCTATGAGATATTCGCCATTTAAAATAGGTTTATGCATTATTACTGCATTGCTATTATTATTTGGCATGACTTTTTTGAGCACTTCCAAAAGATATGGGAACGGCAAATCTCGGGATGGTTTTTTTATAGGAAAGACAACAGTAAAATATCCAACAACTTCGAGTTTTTTAATGCGTCGTTCCGAAGATAAGGTCCAAATTAAATCGATTGACAGTCTTGTGGTAAATGTAGAAAAAATCATTAATGTCGATGATGCAAAGGAAGAAACAACTACAATCAAGATTCCAGATTTAAGCAAAATTGACACATCCAAAGTACAACGTATCGCATATCCAAAAAATCGAAACATCTTTATAAAACAGTTATATGAAGATTTAACAAACGGTAGCTGCCGTATCATCCATTATGGTGATTCTCAATTGGAAGGCGACCGCATTTCGGCCTATTTAAGAAATCGCCTTCAAGGTCTTTATGGTGGTTCTGGTCCCGGTTTTGTGCCGATTGTTCAAGTATACCAACAGATAAGTGCCAACGTGACACCTTCCGAAAATTGGTCTCGTTTTGCTTATTTTGATCCAACCCAGGAGAAATTTGCACATAAAAAGTATGGTATATATTCTTCATTATCCCGTTTTACGCCTGCTTACGAACCCGTCGATAGCCTTTTATTGGAATCCATGAAAACCACAAAAGCGACTATCACAATTGGCATTCCGTCTAAATCGTATGGGCTTTTGAAAAAGTTCAATAAGATAGGACTTCATTATGGAAATACTGTAACTCCAACATCCATAAAGGTTTATAATGAAGGTGTCCAGATAAAGAATGAAATGCTTATCAATGATGGACGTTATCACAAGTTCGGGATTGAGTTACCTTCCACTCCTTCCAATCTGAAAATTGAATTGGAAAGCAAAATAAGTCCCGATTTTTATGGCCTTACTTTGGATGGCGAGTCTGGGATTTCGCTGGATAACGTAGCGATGAGAGGTTCATCCGGAACTGTTTTTGCTGGAACCAATGGGACAAACTTCCAACGTATGTACCAACAATTGCAACCAAAACTGCTGATTTTTCAATATGGTGGCAATTCTGTTCCATACATAAAGGATTCATTGGAAGTGGTTGAATATGCCAGTTATCTAAAAAACCACATCAAATGGGCCCAACGAAAAAGCAACAATGCGAATGTCATTTTTATAGGGCCTTCCGATATGACGACCACCGAAAATGGCCAAATGAAAACTTTTCCTCTTCTGCCCTATTTGAATGAAACCCTGAAAACAGTCTGTAATGAAAATGGTATCGCCTACTGGAGTATGTATGATGCGATGGGTGGCCAGAATTCAATGTAACATTGGGTAGACCAGAATTTGGCAGCCGATGATTATACGCACTTTTCCCCTTCAGGTACCAAAATAATTTCGGAATTATTCTTTTTGGCACTTTATCT
>JBDSFP010000146.1:0-11060 GCA_039919415.1 Aquaticitalea sp.
AAAACCCTTTTTCATCACTAAAAAATAACCGATAAAACCGTACTTTTGCAGCAAAATTAAGACGTCTTACAAAATGAAAACATCTCAATTAGCTGAAGGTTTAAAAGGTTCGGAAATCATCAAAATCGCTGGGGAAGTGAATGCCTTAAAAGCGCAAGGTGAAGTAATTTACAACCAAACCATTGGTGATTTTGATCCAAAGATCTTCCCAATTCCGCCCGAATTGAAACAAGCAATAGTAGATGCCTACAACGATGACCAAACCAATTACCCCGCCGCAAATGGAATGGAATCTTTGCGAAAAGCTGTCTCCAGTTATCTTTCT
This sequence comes from Aquaticitalea sp., assembly GCA_039919415.1. Taxonomy (GTDB): domain Bacteria; phylum Bacteroidota; class Bacteroidia; order Flavobacteriales; family Flavobacteriaceae; genus JBPOFM01. The sequence goes on from JBDSFP010000146.1 coordinate 326, forward strand.
ACGGGTTTGGATTTGAATTACACAGCCAATGAAATCCTGATTTCTGGTGGCGCCCGTCCTCTGATTTATGCCATCTACCAAACTATTCTCGATATCGATGATATAGTATTATATCCTGTGCCATCTTGGAATAACGATGCTTATACCTATTTGTCTCGGAATAAATCGGTAATTGTAGAAACAAAGCCGGAAAACAAATTTATGCCAACGGTTAACGACATCAAAACACATATCAAAAATGTAAATTTGATTGCATTGTGTTCGCCATTAAACCCAACAGGAACGACGTTTGATAAAAGTACCTTATTGGAAATTTCACAATTGGTTATTGAAGAAAACAAACGTAGGACGGACAAGAAATTAAAACCTTTATATGTTTTATATGACCAAATCTATTGGCAATTGACATACGGAAGCATAGAGCATTACAATCCTGTAAGCTTACTTCATGAAATGCGGGATTACACCATTTTTGTGGATGGTATTTCCAAAGCCTTTGCGGCGACTGGGGTACGTGTTGGTTGGGCTTTTGGACCAGCTCATGTGATTGATAAAATGAAAGCTTTATTGAGCCATATCGGTGCTTGGGCCCCAAAAGCCGAACAGATGGCGACTGCCAATTTTTTGAATCATACGGAAGCAGTTTCAAAATATTTAGAACATATAAAAAAGGAATTGCATTATCGGTTAATTGCTTTTTATGAAGGCTTTAATACCCTTCAATCCAAAGGATTTTCGGTGAAAGCCATTCAACCTGAAGCAGGATTATATTTGACTGTTCAATTTGATTTGATTGGAAAAACAACAGATTCATGCAAAAAATTGGAAACCATTCAAGAAGTGACCAGCTATTTGTTGCAGGAAGCAAAATTGGCCATAGTGCCGTTTTATGCTTTTGGAACTTCAACAGATTCCAATTGGTTTCGATTGTCGGTCGGAACGGCCAAAAAAGAAGACATTTCTACCATCTTCAACCTATTGGAAAAAGCACTTCAAAAGTTAAAATAGAAATATAAACGAATCGCCTTATTGGAATACTAATTATTCTCTTACTTTTGTTCCATAAGCCCTGTGAATGCAAAAACTATTTCTTACCTTTTCTCTTCTGATGTCAATATCAATGTTTTCGCAGGACGGAAAACATAATTTCAACATAGAGGCCAATTATTTTACAGGAACCATTCTGGAGCACAATCCTGACATTGCCCATTTAATCACCGACCATCCCAACGGTTTTATATTGAGCGTCAACAAAAAAACCTATGGTTTCAAGGCTTGGGAAAGCCGCTACAATTATCCGGATTGGGGCTTTACCTTCATCCATCAGGATATGAAGAATTTTTATTTGGGCGAAAATTACAGCGCATATGCCAATTTCAATTTCTATTTTTTAAAACGGAATTTGATGTTCCGAATTGGCCAAGGCATTGCCTACACCACCAAACCTTATGACAAATATGACAATTATATTAATAACGCCTATGGTTCGCGATTGTTGAGCTCAACCATGCTCATGTTCAATTATAAAAAGGAAAACCTTTATAAAGGACTGGGCTTACAAGTTGGAATTTCCATCATCCATTATTCCAATGCCAATGTCAAAGCTCCCAATAACTCCACCAACACATTTGCGTTCAACATTGGGGCGAATTATTTGTTGGATTACCAGAATGCACCAGATTTTATTCCTTCTACAGAAGATAAAAAATTCACGGAACCAATAAAGTATAATTTTGCTTTTCGAAGTGGTGTCAATCAAAGTGACGTGAATGGTCAAGGGCAATTTCCTTTTTATGTGTTTTCTGCTTATGCCGATAAACGTTTGAACCATAAGAGCTCTATCCAATTTGGAACAGATGTGTTTCTGTCCAAATTTTTAAAGGAATTAATTTATTATTATTCCGTGGCATTTCCGGAATTGGATATCAGCGGAAATGAAGATTGGAAACGCTTGGGTATTTTTGTGGGTCACGAATTATTCATCAATAAAACATCCTTAATTACACAATTGGGATATTATGTGTACTATCCATACGATTTTGAAGGCCGAGTTTACAACCGAATTGGTCTGCAACGCTATTTCGGAGATAAATTTTTTGGAGCTATTACTGTGCACGCACATGGGGCAAAGGCAGAAGCGGTTGAGTTTGGAGTAGGAGTAAGATTATGAAGGCTTGAAGAGTGGAGCATGAAGTATGAAGCTTAAAAGTGAAATAAATTGAACTCAGATGACGCTGATTTCTGATGATTACCGCAGGTTTAATCATAAATGTCATAAATATCATAAGTAATCAGCGTCATCAGCGTTCCACAGTATGGATTTATTGTGTGGTTAAAAATATATAATTTTTAAAGTTGATTGTCCTTGCGACCCATGGAAAAAACTTGCAACCATAGCGGTTAAAAGAATTGCAAAATGAAAAAAACGTTTTACATACTCATTTCAATAGTGTTGTATGCCTGCAATGGCGACAAAGTGCCTGATTGTTTCCAAAACTCAGGCGACATCATCCAACAGGAATTTCAAGTCGAGCCATTCTCTAAAATCACGGTTTATGAACGTATTGAATTGATTGTTACCCAAGATCCTACGACAAAAGTAGTTGTGGAAACAGGCGAATATCTGATGAATGATATCAAAGCGAGCGTTGAAGAAGGACGCTTGATACTCAAAAATGAAAATGGCTGCAACCTGACACGTGATTATGGCATCACAAAAATATATGTCAGTGCTCCTAATCTTACCGAAATCAGAAATAGTTCAGGTTTGGCAGTCAATAGTAATGGGGTTTTGAATTATCCCAGTTTGAATCTCGTTTCGGAAGATTTTAATGAAGAAAATGCCTATCACACCGATGGTGATTTTAAATTACAAGTGAATTGTACTTCCATGAAGGTAACGACCAACAATCTGTCAAATATTTTTATCAGCGGAACCGTCACAGATTTGACTATAGGATTTTATTCAGGCGATGGTCGATTTGAAGGTGCGAATTTGATTGCCCAAAACATCACTATTTTCCAGCGAAGCAGTAATGATATGATTTTAAATCCGCAGCAATCCATAACAGGAGAAATCAGAGGCACAGGCGATGTAATTTTAAAGAATGAGCCACCAATTGTTAATGTGCAGCAATTTTATACTGGACACTTGATAATTCAGAATTGATACTTTTACTTACTGCGATTTCAATTTTAACTTCAAGTTCAAATTCAATTTAGACTGCCAACTAGACCGTCAATTCCCTAAACAAACTTTCCAAATTCATATTCTTTTGGCTCAATTGAAGGATTTTCAACCCATTGTCATGAGCAAAATCAAAAACAATTGAACGCATATCTTCTTTTGTGGAAAATGTCAATTCATACACAAAATCATGTGTGTTTTTAACCGAAGACACATGTTTTAGTTTTTTCAAAAGCACATCTTCCACACGATAATCAAATTCCACCTCTATAATTTGAGCTTGATCCGCTTTTAAATCCTTTAATTTTTTATCAGCTACAATAACACCTTTGTTGATAATAATCACGCGATCGCACATCGCTTCCACTTCCTGCATGATGTGAGTGGAAAGGAAGACGGTTTTTTCCTTGCCCACGTTTTTAATTAAATGCCGAATCTCGACCAATTGATTGGGATCCAAACCTGTGGTTGGTTCATCTAAAATAAGCACATCAGGATTGTGAAGCAATGCATTTGCCAAACCGACTCTTTGGCGAAACCCTTTGGAAAGCTGTCCGATTTTTTTGTGTGCTTCTGGTTTCAATCCAGTCAATTCAATGACTTCCTCTATACGATATTTGCTCACTTTATAAACGCCAGCATTAAAATCCAAATATTCCCGAACGTACATTTCCAAATACAACGGATTGTGTTCTGGTAAATACCCAACCAATTTTTTAACCTCTGGCGCTTCATTTTTCACATCAAAATTGTTCACTTTTGCAAAACCTTCCGACGCATCGATATACGTGGTCAGAATCTTCATCATCGTAGATTTTCCGGCACCGTTCGGACCCAAAAAACCCACAATTTCTCCTTTATCGATTTTAAAGGAAATGTTGTCCAAGGCTATTTGTTCGCCGTAAACTTTCGATAGATTTTCAACTTCAATGGACATGCTATTGTATATTTTTTCAAAAATAAACAATAATAGTAGACACAACGCAGAGCGAAAACGCAATAGTATGAAAAGATTCAAAAAAGATTTTGTTTTTTCGATTTTATGGTTACTTTAGCAGTTCAAATTATGAAAACAACATCCTTTACATATCAAAATCGATTCTATTTCTTTTTTAGCAAAAGAAACGAGACGCTGTATGTATAATTTATAAACCATAAATTTTAATATAAGTCTCGATGAAAATCGGGACTTTTTTAATTTTAATCCATAAGTGAATTTTGATAAAATCAGTCGCCATACAAGGAATTAAAGGATCGTTCCATCACATTGTGTCAAAGCAGTATTTTAACGATGCAGTTGAGGTTATCGAATGTATGTCATTTGACAAAGTGGTGGAAAGTCTGCTCACTAAAAAATGTGATGCTGCTGTCATGGCCATCGAAAATTCAATTGCCGGTTCAATCATTCCAAATTATGCTTTGATTGACAACAACCAATTGCATATTATTGGCGAACATTATCTCGATATCCAGCACCATTTGATGGCATTGCCGAATCAAACTATTAAAGACATCAAGGAAGTCTATTCGCATCCCATGGCATTGTTGCAGTGCAAGGAATTTTTCAAAAAACAGACCCACATCAAACTCATTGAAGACAAGGACACGGCAGAAGTGGCGAAAAGAATACAGGAATCGCAACTTAAAAATGTGGCAGCCATCGCCAGCACCTTGGCTTCAGAGCTATTTGAATTGGAGATTTTGGCTGAAAGCATACAAACCGTCAAACACAATGAAACCCGCTTTTTTATTGTGAAAACGTCAAATTCAGAAATCGAGGAATCCCAAATAAATAAGGCCTCAATAAAGTTTGAATTGGAGCATAAACGTGGAAGTTTGGCTGCTATTCTCAATGTAATGAGTGATTGTAAATTGAACCTCACAAAGATTCAGTCCATGCCAAAAATCGAAACCCCATGGAAATATGCTTTTTTTGTAGATGTAACCTTCGAGACCTATAAAGATTATAAAAAAGCCAAATCCATCATAGAGATTATGGCACAGGAATTTAAAATATTGGGCGAATATAAAAACGCAAGATCATGATTCAACCATCCAAAAGATTAGACAATGTTGAGGAATATTATTTCTCAAAAAAATTGAAGGAAGTCAACCAAATGAAAGGACATGGCCAACCTATCATCAATTTGGGCATAGGAAGTCCGGATATGGCACCTTCGCAACGTGTTATCGACGTTTTGAAAAACAGCTTACACGATGAATTTGCCCACAAATACCAGAGTTATCAGGGCTTGCTCGAATTGCGGGAAGCCATGGCAAAATTCTATATGGATAAGTTTGGTGTTGGTTTGAGTCCGTTGAAGGAAATACTTCCGCTCATGGGAAGCAAGGAAGGCATCATGCACATCTCAATGGCTTTTTTAAATGAAGGAGATGAAGTATTGATTCCCAATCCAGGATATCCGACCTATGCATCCGTTGCCAAACTTTTGAATGCAAAACCAAGATATTATGATTTGTTCCAACGCAATAATTATGAACCCAATTTATTTAAGCTCGAAAAGTTAAAACTCGATAAAGTAAAATTAATGTGGGTAAATTATCCACACATGCCAACAGGAGCAAAGGCAACCAACAAGACTTTTGAGGACATCATTGCATTTGCCAAACGCAATAATATTTTGGTGGTCAATGACAATCCATACAGTTTTGTATTGAATGATTTCCCTCGAAGTATCCTAAAATATCCAGGAGCAAAAGAAGTGTGTTTGGAGATGAATAGCTTGAGCAAAACCTTTAATATGGCGGGCTGGCGCGTCGGGATGGTCATGGGAAAAACAGAGTATATCGATGCGATTCTTAAAGTAAAGAGCAATATGGATTCCGGAATGTTCTATGGTATCCAAAAAGGAGCGATAGAAGCTTTGAACACCTCAAAAATGTGGTATATCAGTTTGAACAGTGTTTATGAACAACGCCGCACTCGCGCCTGGGAACTTGCCGAGACCTTAAACTGTACCTTTGATAAAAATGCCGCAGGAATGTTTATTTGGGCAAAATTGCCGCCACATGTGGATGCTGAAAAGTTCATCGATGTATTACTAAAGAAACATCACATTTTTGTCACTCCTGGAACCGTTTTCGGTTCAAAAGGGGAAGGTTACATTCGTCTCTCATTATGTGCCACAACAGAAGAATTTGGGGAAGCGATTGCAAGAATAAAGGCGGAAATTAGTGGCAAGGAAAAGCCGGAAAAGCAAAAGAAAGGCCCTAAAAAATGAAAAACATATACATTATAGGCGTTGGATTGATTGGTGGGAGTTTTGCTCTGGATATAAAGAAAAGATATCCCGATATCATAATTTACGGTATTGATAATAATGAGGCACATTTGGATGAGGCAATCAAACTTCAACTCATCGACGCTAAAGCTTCTTATGAAGATTTGCAAAACGCGGACTTGGTAATACTTTCAATTCCTGTAGATGCAGCAGTCATTGAGTTGCCAAAAGTGTTAGACTATATATCAGATATATCTTTGGTCATGGACGTTGGTTCGACAAAGTTGCCCATTTGTAAAGTTGTGGAAAACCATCCAAGGCGACGAAATTTTTTGGCGATGCATCCGATAGCAGGAACTGAATTTTCCGGACCCAAAGCTGCCATTTCCAATTTGTATCAAAATAAAACCAGCATTATTTGTGAGGTTGAAAAAACAGCCTTCAAGCTACAGGAAAAAGCTCTGAAACTGTTTTCGGATATTGGTTTGCGCGTTCGCTATATGCACCCAGAAGCACATGACAAACACATTGCGTATGTTTCCCATCTCTCACATATTAGCGCATTTATGCTTGGAAAAACAGTGATTGAAAAAGAAAAAAATGAACGGGATATTTTCGATATGGCTGGAAGTGGATTTGCCAGCACGGTGCGTTTGGCAAAAAGTTCTCCAGCGATGTGGACACCGATTTTTAAACAAAACAAAGATAATGTCATCGAAACTTTAGAGGAATACATTACCAATTTGACACATTTTAAGGACATGATGAAAAATGATGATTTTGAGGCCATTTTCAACGAAATGGAAAACACCAATCATATCAAGGATATTTTAAACGGAATACAATAATCAAAACACAATAATGCAAGCACCAAATTCCAAAAATTAAGCAAGGAATTTGGACTTGGAATTTGGAATTTTAAACATGGAATTTTATATGAATTATGGAAAATAAAAAAGAATTAAGAACATGGTTGGACAATTTTGGATTGGACCATCCATTGGTCATTGCAGGACCTTGCAGTGCCGAAACTGAAGCGCAAGTCTTGAAAATCGCCCATCAATTGAAAGATAGCGATGCCACGGTTTTGAGAGCTGGCATTTGGAAACCACGAACACGACCTGGTAATTTTGAAGGCGTAGGAGCGTTAGGTCTTAAATGGCTTCAAAAAGCAAAAGAGGAAACAGGGTTATTGACCACTACCGAAGTTGCCAATGCCAATCATGTGGATTTGGCATTAAAGCACGACATTGATATTCTGTGGATTGGAGCACGTACAACGGTCAGCCCATTCATCGTTCAGGAAATTGCGGATGCATTGAGAGGAACCGATAAAACGGTGTTGATCAAGAATCCCGTGAACCCGGATTTGTCGCTATGGTTGGGTGCTGTGGAGCGTTTTTACACCGCCAATGTTAAGAATTTGGGTGTCATTCACAGAGGCTTTTCCACCTATGAAAAAACACGTTATAGAAACAATCCCGAATGGCAGATTGCCATCGACCTTCAAAATCGTTTACCGGATTTGCCTTTGATTTTGGATCCTTCGCATATTGCAGGCAGGCGTGATATTTTGTTTGAACTATGCCAAACCGCACTCGATTTAAACTACGATGGTTTAATGATAGAAACCCATCACGACCCTGATAATGCTTGGAGTGACGCAGAACAGCAGATAACACCAGAAACGCTGATCCAATTCACAAAAGATTTACGGATAAGAAAGGTGACGGATGATGCGGCAGAATTCAAAAATAAATTGGGCACCTTGCGCACCCAAATCGATGTCATCGACCATCAGTTGATAGAAATCATGGGCAAACGTATGAAAGTTGCCGATGATATTGGATCTCTCAAAAAATCTAAAAACGTGGCAGTCCTTCAAACTAAACGTTGGAATGAGATTTTGGGAAAAATGATTCTTCAAGGAGAAGAAAAGAATTTGAGCGAAGAATTTATTTTGAGAGTATTTAAAGCCATTCATCAGGAATCCATCAATCATCAGGAGAAAGTGATTAATGGGTAGACAACCCATTAATCTATATAATTCTCTAGATATTTATGGTAGAAAGGCAATTGGGTCCAAATTTCCTGTCATATTAAGAAGGACTGCCAAATGACCGTCTTTTTTGTTGTATTACAAATCAATAATTTACATCTTTGCGAACGATGACAGGAACCGTTTACAAATCTACAGGAAGTTGGTACACCGTGAAGACAGATTTAGGTGCCACTTTTGAATGCAGAATCAAAGGGAGATTTAGGCTTGACGGCATCAAAAGCACGAACCCAATTGCTGTCGGTGATGTGGTCGATTTTGAATTGGAAACCGATAATGATCAGGAGTCTGGAGTCATTCATGAAATCCATGATCGAACAAATTATATCGTTCGAAAATCTGTCAACCTTTCCAAACAAACGCATATCATCGCTTCCAATATCGATCAAGTTTTTTTATTGATTACGATTGACAATCCGCCAACGATGACGTCTTTTATAGATCGGTTTTTGGTCACAACTGAAGCTTATTCCATCAAAACAGTGTTGTTGTTCAACAAAATTGACACTTATGATGAAAAAACACTTTTAGAGGTAAAATTTTTAGCTCATACATATAGAAAAATTGGCTATGATTGTATCGAAATTTCAGCTTCTACGGGAAAGAATGTGGAGACCGTAAAAAACATGATGAAAAATAAAGTCAGCATGTTTGCAGGTCATTCAGGAGTTGGAAAATCAACTTTGGTCAACGCCATCGAACCCAATTTGGATTTAAAAACCAAACAAATTTCAACACAGCACAGTCAAGGACAACATACCACCACCTTTGCCGAAATGTTCGATTTGGGTTTTGGAGCAAAAATTATCGACACACCTGGCATCAAGGGTTTTGGCATCGTTGATATGGACAAGGAAGAAATAGGCGATTATTTTCCAGAGTTTTTTAAGTTGAAACAGGATTGTAAATTCAACAATTGCCTACATGTCGAAGAACCACAATGTGCTGTAAAAGACGCATTGGAACACGATAAAGTTGCCTATTCGCGTTATCGGAGCTATCTGCAAATGTTGGAAGGCGATGATGAACATTATCGTACAGAAGAATGGATGCAGTAAAAAGTGTTCAGCCCCGACGCTTCGGGAGTCGCAGTAAGCAGTAAATAAAGAATGTGTTCAGCCAACCTGCGAGGTTTTAAAAACCTTGTAGGTTTAATGAGGATGTACAATGTTCAATCGATCAAAACTTTAATCAAAATTAAACATAGTAGTTCCCTTTGGGGATTTAGGGGCTCATGAAAGCAGTCATTCAAAGAGTGTCAAAAGCAAGTGTAACCATCGAAGATAAAAAAGGGGCTTCGATAGGACAAGGCTTACTTGTTTTATTGGGAATTGCGGATGATGATACTCAAAAAGACATTATTTGGCTGTCCAATAAAATTGTGAATCTGCGAATATTTGGAGATGATGAGGATGTGATGAACCGTTCCTTGAAGGATGTTGATGGAGAATCCATCGTCGTGAGCCAATTCACGCTTCATGCCAATACCAAAAAAGGCAATAGACCTAGTTATACCAAAGCTGCCAGACCGAACATTGCAATTCCACTGTATAAGACCTTTATTGAACAGATGGAAACAGATTTGGGTAAAAAAGTCCAAACAGGAATTTTTGGCGCAGATATGAAAGTGGAACTTCTCAATGATGGACCAGTTACCATTATCATCGATACAAAAAACAGGGGATAATCTAATTACATTCAATTTTTTTTTATCCTTTTACAAATAGTTCTATTTTAGCGATTCCTAATTATAACAAATGATAATACGACTATTCCTACTTTTAGTCCTGTCGTTGACTTCGCTCACGATCGTTTCTCAAGAAGATCCTCTTTTGGTATCTCTTCTGTCTCCTGCGGAACTGTCAAAAAACGCGAATGCCATCATACGTTGGAATGATGTGAACATTGAAGTCAAGGCATACAACAAGATGGTCTATGTCAACAAACGAATTGTGACCATTCTAAATTCGTCGGGCAATTACAAGAGTGGTGCGCTCATGTTCTATAATGGGAATATCAACATTAAAAAATTGGAGGCTAAAATCTATAACTCACAGGGCCAAGAAATCAATAAATTCAGAAAAAGTGATTTTGAGGATGTCAGTGCTGTAAGTGGCGTTACACTTTACTCTGATAATCGCGTAAAATATTTGAGTTATATGCCAACAACTTATCCATATACTGTGGTGTTCGAAACGGAAGTGGAGTATAGTTCTACTGCATTTATCGATAGCTGGCATCCCATTG
>JBDSFP010000175.1:0-21673 GCA_039919415.1 Aquaticitalea sp.
CTCTGGAAGATACCGAACGCGTTCTAAAAGCTGGAACCGAACATGGATTGATTCCAAAAATACATGTCAATCAGTTTAATGCTTTTGGTGGTGTGGCGCTTGGAGTCAAGTACAAAGCGCTTTCAGTAGACCATTTGGAAGAGTTGACAGAGGAAGACCTTGAAGCATTAAAAAATTCAGATACCATGCCGGTGGCCTTGCCTTCCTGCTCGTATTTTTTGAGCATTCCTTACACACCTGCGAGAAGGATCATTGATGCTGGTTTGCCATTGGCATTGGCTACCGATTATTATCCAGGTTCCACGCCTAGCGGAAACATGAACTTCGTTGTCAGTACAGCGTGCATCAAAATGAAGTTAACTCCAGAGGAAGCCATTAATGCAGCAACTATCAATGGTGCATATGCGATGGGGATTTCCAATCAATATGGCAGTATTTGCAGGGGAAAGAAGGCGAATTTAATCATTACCAAAGAAATTCCGAGTTACCACAATCTTCCGTACGCATTTGGCGACAATCTCATTGATAAAGTGATTATCAGTGGAGAAATTGTTGAATAAAAAAACCCGAAAGCCAAAGCTTCCGGGTACTTGATATGTTATGCAATTCTATATTATTTCAATGAGAATTCGGTGGTTGAAACCAATTCTTTGGTGTTGTAGATATTCACTGTATATCGTCCTTCGGCAAAATCACCATTCGGGGAAACAAACTCACAGATGTTCAAATTTCTGTTTTCGTAGTTAAATTTGCTGATAATACTATAATTTACTGTATCCTCACCAACTGTGGCTTGCTCGTTTGCACCAAGGATATTTCCTTTAGCATCCGTAACCTGAACATACAATTCCTTATCTCCAGCCCCAACCAATGTGTTTTTAGCAACTGTATAACAAACCCTGATTTTATCGCTTCTACTCGCTCTTTCCGTTGGAATCAACTTTCCTGAACTCCGTTCAATCACGCCAAAGGCCTTTAAGCCCACAGTTTGTAAAACCGCTGCATTTTCAAGCACGTTTGAAATTTCTGTATTTTGAACCAACAATGAATCCGTAAACATAGTACGTTCGGCCAATTTCACGTTCGTACTGTCCAAAGAAGTAGCTAACAATGAATTTTCGATTTTAAGTTTGTCGTTTTCGGTCAATAGAGCATCCATTTCTTCTTGAAGCGAAATGTATTTCTTTTTGTAACTCCATAAACTTGCCAAACTGTTTTGCGACACTTTCAAAGAATCCATCAGACCATTGATACGGTCTCTTGCCTGCACCAAATCTTGATTGGTGGTTTCATTTTCGCCGATGACAATATCATATTGTTTTGCCATATTGCTCAGGTCGTTCATCACTTGTTGTTTCTCTTTCACAAGTGTTACTTCGGTTTCTTTTTTGTCGTTGTAGAGTTTGGAGGTATAAAATCCTGTACCTACCAATAGTACCAATAAAATCCCCAATGCGATTTTTAAACCTGTACTTGTACTGTTATTGGAATTTTCCATAAGATGTTTACTTTTTAGTTTTAACTGGTTTTTTGAATTATTTTTTTGAAGTTGGAAGTAATAAAATGTACTTTTATGACGCAAAGTTAATCAATTTCCCCGATGGACAAACTTATTCTCTTTAATACGAGCGATTTAAAATCACTTTTAAAAAATCGAACCAATGAATCCAAATTTGGAGAGCACGTACAGTTAGTCACGGACTTCAACAATATATACGATTCGTTCATAACTTTGGACGTTGACTATGTGATTTTCGGCATAAAAGAGGATATTGGTGTGTTTGCAAACTATGGAAACATAGGCACAGCAAAGGCTTGGGATGCAACTCTCAAAATTTTGTTAAATATTCAAAGTAATGCTTTTACCAATCCTAATAAAGTACTCATTCTCGGACATTTAGATTTTGAAAGTGACATGGAAAAGGTAAGCTCTTATAATCAAGCCAATGAAAAGGACATCAAGAAAGCACGGAAAAAAGTCGCCAAAATCGATACCTATGTTACCTCTTTGGTCCATGAGATTGTAAAAGCGGGAAAAATTCCAATTGTTATTGGAGGTGGACACAACAATTCTTATGGAAATATTAAAGGCACATCGTTGGCGTTAAAAAAACAAATAAACGTCATAAATTTTGATGCCCATTCCGATTTTAGACCTGAAGAAGGCAGGCATAGCGGTAATGGATTTAGTTATGCATACGGAGAAGGATTTTTGAAAAACTATTTCATCTTTGGATTGCATGAAAATTATACACCAGATATCATCTTCAGGCGGCTTAACAAATTTAAAAATATCAAATTCAACACCTTTGAAGCCATTTCCATTCGAAATGAAAACACTTTTAAATCAGAATTGGAACATGCTTCAGAATTTATCTCACAAAGACCATTTGGCATCGAAGTCGATTGCGATGCCATCAAGAACATTCCGAGCAGTGCCATGACGCCAAGTGGTTATAGCGTGAAAAAGGCAAGAGCTTTTGTCAATCATTTTGGATCATTGAAAAAAGCCAAATATCTACACATTTGTGAAGCCTCTCCCACTCCAGATACCGAAATAAAGGTTGGCAAATTGATTACCTATCTGATTACGGATTTTATGAGAGCCAAAAATTCTTTATATGAAAAAACTGAATAAACAATACCGCATCGATTTATGGCTTTTTATAGGAAGTGTTTTAGTACTTCTATACCTTCTTTTTATGAATTATGCCAATCTCAACAAATGGGAAAACACGGTTTTGATTGGCATTCTGAAATTATTTACCATTCCATTCATCCTTGTGGCGTGTGCAATTCCGATGGTGGTCGTATTTAGGTTTATTTCCAAGAAAACCAAAAGCCGTACTTTGTCCATGTTGGCTGTGTTGATATCATTGGTCACTGCCATTTTGATTGGTTATACCTCCTTTTAAAATGAAAACTATTGATATCGTTGATTATGATTCAAAATTTGCAAAGGATTTTTATAATCTGAACATCGAATGGCTCAAAACATATTTTTATGTCGAACCCTTTGATGAGGAAGTTTTGAGCAAACCTGAAGTATATATCATAAATAAAGGAGGTCACATTTTCTTTGCCAAAAAAGAATCCATGATAATTGGAACAGTCGCTTTGATGCCAACAAAAAGGGAAGGTATTTTTGAATTGACAAAAATGGCGGTATTACCTAACTTGAGAGGGCTTAAAATTGGGCAACAATTGATGCAACATTGTATTGATTTTGCCACGTCTAAAAAATTCAAAGGATTGATGCTCTACTCCAATACCAAGCTGGAAAACGCCATTTATATTTACAGAAAGTATGGGTTTGTAGAACTTCCTGTGGAGGTGAATTCGCCTTATAAAAGAGGAAATATTAAGATGGAATTAAAACTATTATGAAAACTGGAATCTTATCAATTCAATTCCCACCAACCGCTTTTAACGAATCAATCTGGCGTTGCAATTTATTGATCTCCTCGGCGTTTTCATTCACTTTTGGGATGAAACGAATGGAATCCATATCTTTTTGCATCACATCAGGCTCATTTGGATTTGGTTCATCATAAAAATAGCCGATCTTTTCACTCGCTCTCCAAGCTTCATTGAGTTGATAGTAAACGGTTTTTTCCCATTCACTCGGGTGCTTGACATCAACCCAAACGACATCGCGATATTCAGTGTCAATCAATGCCAAATCGGGCGTGGCAGAACCATCAAACTTTTGCGTGCCATCTTTTATGGCCGAAACTGTTCCCAAAAAGAATAGTCGGCGTCTGCCGGCAATATCTTTTATATATGGCCTGAATTCCACAGGTTTGTTTACGGACCAATCGAATTCTTTTCGGGATTCAATCATTTTCAAGGGCATCACAGTAACTCCGGCCATCCCTTCTTTTTTGGCAGCATGGTCATAATAAATCAATTTATCCGTTCCATCCGCGGGAATAAAAACGCTATAGGTAAGGCTAGTGCGCTCCTCGCCAATGGGTTCCAGACCAAACCAATGATATAAACCATTATACGTTTTGGCATCTACTCCAGTAAAGTTAAAATCCGTCACAAAAGGTTGTTCATTCTGATCGTCTGGCATATTTGGAATTTTTACGGCAGTTTCCATTTTCCATGGCAACGGAGCCGTAAAGCCACCTAAAAACTTTAAAGATTCTGCTTGCAAGCGCGATACTTTTTCAGATAAGGTATTCTGTTTGGTCAGATATGGATGATTTTTTATTTCGGCTGGACTTATGTAAGTTCCTTTGCCGATGGTCACACGTTCCAAATAATCTTTGAAATCATGTGCACCACTTTCTATGACCATAACGCCTCCAAAAGTGGGATATGGAAAGAAAAAACCTTTCCATTTGATCAAACTGACTACTTCCACCCATTTTCCAGAATCATTTTTCATATAAAATGTATCGCCAGGTTCCATGGTAAACAAATGTAAAATATTGAAGCGTTGCACTACCGCTTTGTAAGTGTTGCGACTGAATTTTAGAGATTCCCCAATGGAAAACGTCACAGGAATGCGATTCTCACTTGAAAATCTTGGAAAAGGAGATGTACTGGACACGGCAAACACTTCTTCGGTATTGTCACTGATTTGTTGTAGAGTATATTTTTCGGAAGGTTGAATGGCCATGGTCCATTTGTTTTCGCCATCAACTCTAACCAAATGTGGTAATGACACATCTTTTGTTTCTCCAACGGATTCATTTGCCATGGAGAAAATATTGCGTAGCGGTTGTATGCGTTCGTTTTGGGTCAACGGCAATTCATGGATTTCAACTCGGTTCAAATGATTGAAAACATTATAAGTTTTCATATAATCGTACATTTTGTAATGCCAACCAATCAAATAGACCAATCCGAAAAAAACAATGAGCAAACCAAGAATACCCAGTCTTCTGCCAGTACTTGGCGAATTTCGGAAACTTCGCAGGCCAAAAAACAAGACCAAACAACAGACCAAAATCACAAAAATGAATTTTCTGATGAAGAGCAAAAACGGTTGGTAGTCTTCCCGCAGAAAAAATATGGCCAAAATCAATACGATGACGCCAATAACAGTGATGGTCTTCTGTTTTCTCCCTCTGTTCCAATAGTTTTTTAGCATGGTTTATTGTTGAGTTTGTTGTTGAGTTGTTAAATTGTTATTCTTTATTAGCAATATCAAAAATCAAAAATCAAAAATCGTAAATCAAAAATCACATTAATCCTTTATCTTTTAAACGCTCACGCGCACTTTTCTCTTTGACTTTTGGCTCCTTTTCGATTTCATGATTTGCCTCTTCAACGACTTTTGGCTCTTTTGTAGTAATGTCCTGAATAAAGTCCTTACCCTTCCCAATTGCATGGTCAAATTTTTGTTCTAACGTATCGCTCTGTTCATTAATTACTTTTTCAGATTTTAATACAAAACCGCCAATATAGGTACCCAATAAAGTGCCTACAATACTCGAAGAAAACACAGAAACCGTGGCAATATCAATTGGAATCAAGAATCGCACAATCAAAATTCCAACCAAAAATATGATGATGATAAATACCAATCTCAAAACGAATTTTTGTTGATACAAAAAACCCGTTGGGTCATTTGGCGACATTTGCAGTTTTTTGGAATACATCATTTTGTTGACAAAACGATATAATGCATTTCCTCTGGATTCTCTCCAGTAAAGCAAGATTCCGAAGAGGATTGAAGCGATGAATACGATGATTTCGAGTGTCATGATTTAAAGATTTTATATTTAAATTCTCCTCCTTTGAAGGAGGAATGGATTCGTTTACAGAAAAGAAAACGAAGTCGTGGTGGTTGCTTTTACCCTTTCGTCTTAAATTCCCTTACTGGAATTTAATCCACCTTGCCTTGAAAAAAGGGAAGGAATTATTTGATTGTTCAGTTATTGTAAATTAGTCTAATTTTCTTTGAGATTGTTACGAATCACTTCGATAACCCAATCTTTCAAAGATTCATCCCAAGTGTCGTAGGTTATGTAAAATTGCTCCTTGTCATACCAATACATAAAAAGAACATCCATTGGAGAAACATTAATGAGCAACTTCCAAATCAAATCCTGATGCTTGGCATCCAAAGACGAATGTGGTTGGTGTAAAGCTTCAAATAGCTTTAAATCAACGACATCCTCAATTTTATATTGATTGCTGATTTCCAACTTTTCGAGATACAATTCCACTCCCATCACCTTTTTGCGTGTTTCGATGTCCAATTTGTTAAGATAATTTTTAAACAACAATTTGTCATCGAGAATGTCTTTTATTGGATTACTGGTGTTCTTTAAATAATGTGAAAACATAAATTTTTTGATACGATCATAGCGTGGTGTTTTCACAACGGCTTCCAATTCATATTCGATAATTACGTAATCTCGAAGCTTTTCCATCAATTCTGGTTGCGAAATGTGATAAATCAAAACGTCATAGGAAGTGTTCTTGATAGCTTCCTTATACCATTTTTCATCTTCAAACACAATGATTGGTTTAATAAAATCGCGAAGCACGTATACACCATTGAATGCACTCGTGTAAAAGGAATCTGTTTGAAACTGTAACTCTTGAAGACTCAAATCCCGATTTCTTAAATCGCCATAAGTTTTGGCGGAGGCCAAGAGTTGATGATGCACCGTTTCATCAATGAAATTATTTCCTTTTTTAAAGGTGTCAATCAATTGCAACTGTTCCTTTTGAACCTCATCAAGATTATTGATAAGTTTGAATTTTATGTTAATTATATCATATTTCAAAACATCCAAAGCTTCATAGAATGTGTCAATATGCTGGTCAAAATCAATACATATGGAACAGTCTCTGGTAATATCGTCGATTTTTTCACGGTGGGTGTGAAAGATATACTGCATCATGTCCCGATCAAAGGAATGAAACGAATTATAAATCGGTTTTTGATATTGCAAAGGGGTGATAATAATGCCGCTTGGATTGGCTTCTCCTATATTTAAGTAATGAACTTCCTTTTTTTCTTCGGATATTTCCGGGCTCCAACCAATGCCATCTATCGAAAACGAAGACAGTTTTGTTTCGACAATACCCAATGTTTTAAGACACAGATTGTAGCGCTCTACCAATTTCCCGTTGATGGGAATAAGTTCGCTTCTGTATAAATTGGCGTCTTTTAGTTTTTGCTTCGAAACGGTTTGTATATTTTTCAATTTTGCCACGAATTCACAAATAATTATTTTTATTTAAAATTTGATATTTTTATTTAATCTTTTTTCTCTTCTCCTTTCTCTTCTATCTAAATCAAAGCAACTTGTGGATTTGAGCATACTGCAACAATAATATCGTTTTGGCATCTTGAATATCTCCGGATTCAATCATTTGTAAAGCTTTTGTAAATAACAGTTCCATAACCTCGATTTCTTCATTTTCATGCGATACACCACCACCTTCATTTACTTTCAAGTCGTCAGTATATTCAGCAACGAACAAATACATTTTTTCGGTCAAAGCACCTGGCGAGGTATAGGCTTGAAGCACTAGTTTTGCACTTTTTATTCTGTAACCGACTTCTTCCTCCACTTCCCTAATGATAGTAGATTCTGGCGATTCGTTTTTGTCTATTGCTCCTGCGCAAGCTTCAATGGACATGCCATCTTCCGGTTCATTTTCATAGGTTGGCATTCTGAATTGTTTGGTCAGAATAACCGTTTTGTTTTCTGGGTTGAACAACAAAATTGCCGTGCCATTTCCTCTGTTATAACTTTCCCGTGAAATATGTTTCCAATTGCCATCCTTGAATTGAAAATCATAATTGATTTCATATAAGGTTGCCCAAGCTTTGGAAAGTATTCTTTTTGTTATGTTTTTAAGTCGTTTGCTCTCCATTCTCAAATTTCTTTCTAGCTTCCAATTCAATATTCAATTGATTGATTCGTGTATCGACTTGACGTTTAAAATCAGTATCTGCAATTGTGGCGACGTTATCCAGATATCGTACTACTTCCTGACGCCTAATTTCAGAAAAATTTAAACCTTTCATATTTGCCCGCATCAATTCCTGAAGCATGTTGTATTTCGTCTCATAATTCTGTTTGAAATAGATTTCGGGATTGTCAAACCAACTTTTTTCCAAATCAAAATCTGTTAATCGAAGCGAAATTGCCGATTGGATATTCCGAACGTCCCGTGATGAAAAGAATGGAAACACCTTTTGCATGTCCTGATATAATTTGGCATAGAACAATTGATCATTTGTTTTGAATTGCCTTTCCGCCTTTTCATAAACTTCCAAAACACGTTCTTCAGAAGGTTTATCGACTGTATTTAGTATTTCCCCCATATTTTTTGCCACTTTTTGGTCGCTCAAATAGGCATAATTTTCAGGATTGTTCATGTTGATAAAGTTCGGAATGTTGTTTTCCAATTTTTTCCACCACAGATAATCCTGGTCCAAAAAGTCGTGCTCACTTCGCGCGCCATCAATCTTGAAGCGACCTTGCACCCGGGAAATTACAGCCTTGTCCAACATTTCGGGTAAGTTGGTAAATAATCCAATGGAACTATTGCCATAATTCACGGCATAAGCTCCTTCAGTATATCTCAAAAACACACCAATCACTTCTTTGACACCAGCGGAAACACCTTGTGCAGTTCGTTCCTGAAGATTGTTTTCGGCATCATCAATCGGTGCAAAAATCAATTTCGAAGGATCTTGCAGTGGCTTCATCCATTCCACCATTTTTTCGGCAGAACCCCCTTGAAATGTGGAAATCAATGTATCTGGCATTGGATGGAATAGGAATGGTATTTCCAAAGCATCACAATGTTCCTTCAATCTTGTCGCAATGGCTGCGATGAGCATACTTTTTCCCGTTCCCGGAATCCCGTAACCCATGAAGACTGGCATAAAACCACCCAATTCTTGAAATGGATTCTTTTTTGCCATAAAATCATAGCTCAACATTCGTTCAGTCAAGCGACGTGCAAAGTGTTTGGCATCCCGATTCCCGACGATTTGTTCGAATAAAACCTTGTTAAACTCAATGCTTTTGGCAGTTCCAGAAAAAACATTGTTCCAACCAGAAATGGCAAACTCGCTTTTTTCCAGCTTATAAGTTCGGTCGACAATGGTTTCCTGAAATTCCAAAGTACTTTTACGCATTTGGATTTCATCTATCAAAGCTTCGAAATAAACCACGGTAAAATCGACAACATCCTTATCACTTTTGATAATATCTGGATGTCCCAAATATTTGTCGTAATAAAATAAGACACAGGAAATTCCTTTTAATGGCGACATCAAGGATACTTCGGGAAGGCCAGCAAATTTTTGCTTCATCACACTCAAATCGTCCGAAGCAACCGATTTTAAGTTGTGCAGAATATTATAGGCTGTGGCAAATAACATGAATGCCGTTGCCGTTTGCATTTTGCTTTCATACTCACGTTTGCCCGCGGTGTCAAGTGAAGATTTCCGTTCATTTAAACCAGATAATCCTGAAGCATCATAATAACTGTCCTTAATCCAGATGCCCAATGTAATCCCTTCTTGAACGGCAAATAAGGTTTGGTTTAAAAACAAAGGAATTGCCACCGAATCGGGCAATAAGCGTTTTTTGAGTTCCAAAATCGTTCTTGAAACTGATGACACTTCGGTAGAATTGCCACCATTATTGGCCCTGGATAAATATAAAAGAATGGATTCATCTTTGGCATCCTTATCCTTATTTTTCGCCCGCTGACCTTGTTCCCATTGGATACTTTTGAGATAGGAAGTCGCTTCGTCTCGAAGCATATAGAGCTCTGTCAGTTTTATTGGGAATGTTGAGTTGTGTTCCATTTTTTTTAGTCTTCTGTTGGCAGTCATTTTTAGTAGGCAGTCAGCAGTAGGCAGTAGGCAGTCGTAATTCTCATTAACAACTTTTACCTTTACACACCTGACCGTATGATTGCGATTTTACATGACTTTTTAATTATTATTTGGTCTAAATTTATCGGGATTATTGATCATATAATGTATAAGCCTTCCAACTTCTTCGCTTTTGATTAGCAACGCTTTTTGCTGTTCTTCAGAAATATAATTACAGGCCAATGCAAAATCCAACCATAGTTGCGTTTCTGAATTTTCGCTGTCAGCATCAGATAATTTGCTCTTGAAATGTTTTTCATATTGCCTTTTTCTATAACTTTCAGCAATAGCGGAAACAACAGCACGACTTGACCTTACAATTTGAGAAGTTAATCCAAACATTTCAGACTTTGGAAATACTTTGGTCAAGGCGAAAATTACCATCGCTAAATGAAATCCTTTTTGATATGCCAGAAGTGTTTTAAAGCTCATATTTAAAATTAAACTATCATATTTATGACTATCATATTTTCTTCAATCAAAGACTGCAGACTACCTACTGCAAACTGCCAATTTGAATCGGCGGTTTCGCCAATCCATTAATGATTTCAGGTGTTTTACTATACAATAATTGAATGATGCGATGCGGCGCAAAAATATATTTCTGTTCAAGCGATCTGCTCCAATTTTGAAGGGTTTGCTTTGAGAAGTAACTTCCTTCGCTAAACTCACTTCCCGAAAATACTTCATCAATTTGCATCGAAATCGCAAAACTTTCCAATGGGATTTCTTTTTGGGCAATGCTTTTGAGAATTGTGTGTGTCACTTCATTTTCATCTTTGGCAAAAACGTTGTGCGCTGGTCCTAAATCAATACGCTTAATGTGTTTCGGGTGCACATCCACCAACTTACGGTCGATGGCATAGGCCATGGTATCCATAGACATCTCGCGATCGGCAACGGTTTTTAGAATCTCATATATATTTTCCTTTGCTTCGGCAATATCTCGGCCGTCAAAATCAAAATACATATAACATATAAACGGTCGGTTCAATGCTACATCAAAGAAACTCCAACTCGTCATGTATTTTCCTTGGCTTCCGGCTGGCGCATCGATTATTTTGCCCTGTACAAAACGATTGTATATATAATGTTTATCTACAGACGTATAATAAACTATTGAGGCAGCCTGAAAGAGCTTGTCGCGTGGAATTAGTTCCTTCTTGCGAAGCAATTGATCCAAAAATTCTTCTTGAAGAACCGAAATATCCTTAAGTTTATTGACATAACTTTCACGAAGTGATAAATCATTGAACAAATATCGAAACTCCAAATAATTCGGAAAACCTGATTCGGTCAAATCGACCTTCATGCTATCCTCATCATCATACATATATTTGATTCGCATTGCCTCAATGGAATACAACAACAAATCGGAATATTGTTTAAAAAAGAAAAGTTCCTGTTGCGTACACAATGCGTTCTGTTGAAGATTGACAAGCAATTCCTTCAGTACAAAATCAATCATTTTATGATAGAACCCATACTGTTCCTTGGAATCAAGAACAGCGGAATCTAAAGGGGTAACGATTTGGTTTAGGGACATTTTGTTTAGTCTTCAGTTGGCTCCCGATAGCCATCGGGAGCAGTTGGCAGTCTTTAGCCACAATTTCACGTATGCTTTTTTATTCTAACATGCGTTAAGGATTGAGGCGATATCCTTTTTTCTTTTTCTGAAAAAAGATAAAGCAGAAAACCTGACCACGCTTTTTTGCGTGGGAACGCCATCATTAATAAATTCACTTTAAAATTATGAGATTCACACTTTCGTGAAAATTAATTTTAACTCAACAAGTCATCATTCCCAGCTTCCGGTTTTGGAGCAGCAGCAGGTTTGCCTGCGACATCATTCCCTTTTGGTGCATTGGCATCTGCTTTGTAATAATCCTCAAAAATCTCTTTCATATCAATACCGTAACGTTCAGCAAAATTCTTTTGAATATCTGCGTCTTTGGCCCGAATTTCTTGCAAGGCTTCCGCATAACTGCTGTAAACACCTTGCATCACTTTTTCGTGAACCGGAATATTTTCCATCATTTCCTGACGGGCCTTTGCACTAGCGGTGTGCATAGAAGCAAGCGTTTCGCCGATATGTTCATCAGTTTTGACACCCAAATGTTCTAAAATCGCCGCAAATTCCTGATCTGTTCTGGCTTTTAATGCAACTACATAACCATCATAATATTTAAGACGTTCTTCGGTATCTGACTTTAATTTGGCTCTGTGCGTTTGCAAATTGCTTCGCAAAGAGGTCAATACTTTGATGGTCAAATTATGCTTGTGGACGAAACTATCTTTAGAAGCAGCCAAAGTGGTATATGCATTTTTGAGACCTTCCAATTCCTCCACTTTTTGTTCCAAAGTTGTTACTTTTCCAACTGCTTGGGCATAAGCGGGAGATTGTTTATCGACAATTTCTTCCAATTCCTGACGCGCTTGTTTCAATAAAGCATAATCTTCTTCGAGTTTTCCTTCCACCTCTTTCTTCTTTTCTAAAGCTTTGGTATGGTTTTTTGTGGCTTCTACAATCGCATCCTGCAACTTATCCTCTACTTCCTTGATTTCCACTTCACGATTTTTTAAACGCGTTACGGCAGCTTGTGATTTAAAAGACAATTCGCTTAGCAAAGTTTGCACATCAGCCGTTTCGATGCGCTCCTGAAACATGGCTTTCGCTTTGTTATCAGCAGCTGCACGTACTTTTTCGGCGGCAGCCAGATCCTGTTCAGACTTCTTTATTTTGCTTTTTCGTCCCCAAAGGTTGTTCCACCAAGTATCCTGTTTATTTTGGGCATCCTCCAATTCGATTTTGGCGCGTTCCAATGCTTTTTGGGCATCATCAATGACTTTTTGCTCATTGGGGTTCAACGATGAGAATTTCTCGAATAAAATCCCGACTTCATCTTGATAATCGGTCAGATCCTTTATGGCATCCAATAAGGTGGAACGGTCTTTTTCAGCCATGTGAACGACATCATCGAGTGTGGCATTCAATATTTTCTGGCGTGATTGAGGATCATCTTCCTGTGCCAATTTGGATTTCATTGTGTCTATGGCCTTTCCCCAATTGACATCCACCTTTCCTGTTTTCTCATTGGAATTGGTTTCCAGTAAATCAAAATCATCAGACATATCTTGTAGTGTGTTAAATGCGTTGAACTAATTTTTTATGGAGTAGCAATTTCGTTAAAAAATATGAGTCTCAAAATTTTTACTGCCTAAATTATTGGTAGTTTATGTTATAAAAATGTTACAATTTTTTAATAATCTTTAAAAGTTATTATCTTTAGGAAACGTAAACCAATAAGTATGAAAACTTTCAAAATTGCATGTTTGGGCCTATTACTAATAGCGGCAAGCTGTAAGAATAAAACTGAAAAATTAGTGGAACTTGCTTCTGAAACGGCTGAAGAAATGCACGAAACGACCAAACCTGATTCTTTAAATATAATGCCCATTGAGCACGCCACAATGGTTTTGGCCTATAAAGATGCGGTAATTTATGTGGATCCTGTTGGCGGAGCTGAATTGTTTAAGGATAAAGAACAACCTAATTATGTCTTGATTACCGACATTCATGGTGATCACATGGACGCAGAAACTTTGAAAGGCTTGAATATGAGCATGTCCACATTGATTGTTCCAAAAGCGGTTGCAGACATATTGCCAGAACTAAAGACAAAGGAAACAATCATTCTAAATAACGGGGAAACGAAATCCTTTGATAATCTGAAAGTTGAAGCGATGCCAATGTACAATCTGCGCAAGGAAGCCTTGAAATTTCACGAAAAAGGTAGAGGCAATGGGTATGTGCTGACTTTGGGAAATGAAAGAATCTACATTTCAGGTGATACAGAAGATATTCCCGAAATGCGCAACCTTAAAAATATTGATGTAGCATTTGTGTGCATGAATCTACCTTATACCATGACCGTTGAAAGTGCTGCAAGTGCTGTTTTGGATTTTAAGCCCAAAAAGGTATATCCATATCATTATCGAGGAGAAAATGGTCTGAGCGATGTTGACAATTTTAAAACCCTCGTGAATGAAAAAAATCCTGACATTCAGGTTATGCAGTTAAACTGGTATAAATGATCGTTTGTCGAATTTATTTTTATATTATAAGCACGATTCTTCATAACTTTTTTATTATGAAATAGTTAGTGATTCAATTAAAAGTGTATATTTGAAGACCAAATCAATTAAACAACACTTTTAAGTTATGCTTAATCTAACTCACCTGAACCTTATCGTAAGCACTATGCAACTCACGATTGTGCTTATTGTGACCGCTGCCATCTTCCTAATTTTTATTGTCATAGCCATTATCAAAATGTATAAATTAAAAGCTGAAAACAAACGTCTTTTGGAATCGGATGCTTTTAAAACAGACGTTGATGAAAGTTATAAGGATTTTACCGATGGACATCTGTACGATAATAAATAGTAGGCAGTAGGCATTAGGCAGACATTAAAATTATTTACAATCTATAGAATGGAAGTAGCATTAAATCAAGATGTCAGTAAGATTGTCAGTGTACTAGCGATTGCGGTCATTTTCCTTTGCGTTCTTCTTTTTATGAATATTTATAAAGTGAGGGAACTTAAATTACAAATAAAACTCTTGGAAAAAATTGGCACTCCATAAAAAACTTAAAGCCTGCAGTTGCAGGCTTTTCTCATTTTAGAACGTATTTTATCTAACCAACTTTTTATATTTGATTCGTTTAGGTGCCACATCTCCAAGGCGTTTCTTCTTATTTTCTTCATAATCGCTAAAACTGCCTTCAAAGAAATATACTTCCGAATTGCCTTCAAAAGCTAAAATATGTGTACAGATACGATCCAAAAACCATCGATCGTGACTGATGACCACAGCACAACCCGCGAAGTTTTCAAGTCCTTCTTCTAAAGCTCTTAATGTGTTGACATCTAAATCATTGGTTGGCTCATCCAAAAGTAAAACATTACCTTCTTCCTTAAGCGTCATTGCCAAATGCAAACGGTTTCTTTCGCCTCCAGAAAGCAATTTTACCTTCTTGTTCTGTTCGCTTCCGCTGAAATTAAATCGGCTTAAATAGGCTCTTGAATTGACCTGTCGTCCTCCCATCATTACCAATTCCTGCTCGTTGCTGAAATTTTGCCAAATGGATTTTTCAGGATCGATGTTGGAATGCTTTTGATCCACATAGGCCAATTTCGCGGTATCTCCAACCTGAAATTCCCCTTTATCAGGAGTTTCTTCACCCATAATCATTCTAAAAATTGTGGTTTTTCCAGCACCATTTGGGCCGATGACTCCGACGATTCCAGCTTGTGGCAATTTGAAATTCAAATCTTCGTACAATAATTTATCTTCATAACCTTTGCTCACACCAACGGCTTCAATGACATTCGTTCCCAAACGTGGACCGTTCGGAATGTAGATTTCCAGTTTTTCGTCCAATTGTTTTTGATCCTGACTCATCAATTTGTCATAATTGTTCAAACGGGCTTTTTGTTTAGTCTGACGACCTTTCGCTCCTTGACGAACCCATTCCAGCTCACGTTCCAAAGTTTTTTGACGTTTGGAAGCCACTTTGCTTTCTTGAGCCATCCGTTTTGATTTTTGATCTAGCCAAGACGAATAATTGCCTTTCCACGGAATGCCTTCACCTCTATCCAATTCCAAAATCCAACCTGCCACGTTATCCAAGAAATACCTGTCGTGCGTTACAGCAATGATCGTTCCCTTATATTGTGATAAATGATGCTCCAACCAATGCACTGATTCTGCATCCAAGTGGTTGGTAGGTTCATCCAATAATAAAACGTCTGGCTCTTGGAGCAGTAATCTACATAAAGCCACACGACGACGTTCTCCTCCGGAAAGTACCGAAATTTTCTTGTCGCCATCTGGAGTTCGTAAAGCATCCATAGCAATTTCGAGCTTGGTGTCAAGTTCCCAAGCATTGGAAGCATCAATTTTATCTTGTAGGACTGCTTGCTTGTCCATCAGTTTTTGCATCTTGTCTGGATCAGAATATACTTCTTCCAAACCAAACATATCATTGATTTTATTGTATTCGTCTAGGATGGCAACGGTTTCGGCAGCACCTTCACGGACGATTTCCATAACGGTTTTGCTCTCGTCCAATTGTGGCTCTTGTTCCAAATAACCAACGGAATAATCCTGAAGAAAGGTTACGTCTCCTTGATAATTCTTATCGATTCCAGCAATGATTCTTAAAAGTGTGGATTTTCCGGAACCATTGAGACCAAGAATGCCAATTTTGGCTCCGTAAAAGAAGCTTAAATGAATGTTTTTTAATACAGGGATATCTGCACCTTTATAGGTCTTTGTGAGACCACGCATGGAGAAGATTACTTTTTTATCGTCAGACATTTTTGTGTGTTGTTTGTTGTGGAGTTATTAAGTTTTGTATGGATGTGACAGCCAACTGCTTACTGAGGACTGAAGACTTTTTTTAAACTCTTCCTTTCAAAGCATTGAAAACCCAAGCGATGGCGAAAAAACCAACTCCGACTGCTGCAAATCCATACCCAGCAACTTCATAATATCTAAACGCTCCAAGACCTATCAATCCAATTCCTACTATAATCATAATTGTGGTAGCCCAAGCCAACACTGTGTTTTTATTCATTGACATAATTTCGTTTTTAAGGGAATTACAAATATCGTATTTTTTTGATAAATAGACTCATGGCTGACAAACGAAAACTCATCTGAATAATTACAGGTAATTTCTGAAGAATAAACCCTAAAATCCAGAGGGAAAAGCGTGATTAATTTAACTAACTGATTTGAATAAGTTGTTTACAGCTTTTCAAAACAGAGGTTAATTAATAAAAAAAACATCCAATATAGGATGCTTTTTAAAGTTACCAATATTGATCCTATTGCATCGGAACTTCAATGAGTAGCAGTTCGGAATCTTCTTGGGAAACTATTTTGAACGAATCTGTTTCTGAAATTCCGATGGCATCCCGTTGTTGCAATTCATCTGTTCCGATGGATACACTTCCGTGGATATTCATTACATAAACACCATGACTTTTGCTCTTTGGTTTGTACTCAAAAGTAGTTTCGGTACTCAAATCCAATCTCGAAATTTTCGCATCTTGATGAATGTTTAAACTGCCATCATATGGGTTGTCAATCGATGACACAACGATTTGAAGTCGATTTTGGCGTTCGATTTTATCAAATTGCTTCTGGCCATAACGCGGTTCAACATTTCGTTTGTTTGGAATGATCCAAATCTGAAATAAATTCAAATATTCCGAATCGCTACCATTTACCTCTGAATGCTGCAGACCTGTACCAGCCGACATAACTTGAACCTCTCCAGCTTCGATGGTTTGCCAAGAACTGTTCATATTATCTCGATGTTTTAAACTTCCACTCAAAGGAATGGTGATGATTTCCATATTATCATGTGGATGTGTCCCAAAACCCATTTCGGGTGCAATGACATCATCATTCAATACTCGTAAAGCTCCAAATTGCATTTTATCTCTATCAAAATAATTGGCAAAACTGAAGGAGTGATTGGCCTTAAGCCATCCATGATTGGCATGACCTCTATCTGTTGATTTGTGGATTATTGTTTTCATTTTATGCCCACGAAAGTGGGTATCTTTTAAATTAAAATTTGTTATAAATTTGATGATATAGACTTCTGTCATGAGATTCCTGCTTTCGCAGGAATTTTTTAGCGCATTTTATCTAATAGATCACTTAACAATTGCGCTTCTTGTTCGGTGATATTCTTTAATAATTCATTGTTGAAATCATGAGAAATTGATCTTAAAAGCTCTTTACCTTTCTCGGTAATTTCAATGTGGACCACTCGCCTATCTTCAGGGAAAGGGATTCGCTCGATCAACTTTTTGTCGCATAATTTATCCATCAAACGCGTGGCATTTGGTGATCGTTCAATCATTCTGTCTTTGATTGTTTGTACTTTCAATGGTTCTTTCGCGCCATTCAAAATCTTTAAAATGTTGAACTGCTGTGGCGAAATTCCGAAAGGTTTAAAAAATTCATTTTGAAAACTCGTAATCCAGTTGGCTGTGTATAAAATATTGATGAGCGCCTTTACTTTGGAGTCAGGGAATTTAGAATTGATATCTTTTGAAATGTCACCCATTTTTTCAGTCTTCAGTTTTTCACTTTTCAGTTTTCAGGCTGCAGTCAATTTTTTCTCCAAATTACGCTCTGACATCCGAGTACTCTGCAGTTTCATCGAATACTTTTTTCACGTAAGGACAGGTTGGGATGGCTTTCAAATCATGTTTTCTCATATAATCCACCGAGGCTTTTACCAGTTTCAATCCTAAATCCTTGCCCCTAAATTCGTCATCGATTAAGGTATGATCGATGTCGATTTCGTTGTCATTAACGAAAACATAGGTCATTTCCCCAATCTCCTTTCCTTTGTGTTCCAAATAGAATTTACCTTTGTTGTTTAGTGCAGTGTGCTTGACTTCCATAATTTTTATTTTAGAGTTCTTGTTGAAATTGTTCTACGGCTTCTTTTAATTTTGAATCAAATTCTGAATCGGTTATTTTTCCTTCTACAAATTTGTCTTTGAATAATGGCAAAGAAAATTCAGCGGCGATTTTTGCATCATGATATGGAAATCTGTTGTGCGCCATTGCCAAAACCGATGCTCCTCCTCTTCCACCGGGAGAAGTTGCCATGAGCAACATTGGTTTACCCATAAATAATTTGTTTTCATATCGCGACATCCAATCGAAGAGATTTTTGAAAACTGCAGAATAGGCACCATTGTTTTCAGCTAATGAAATGACAATACCATCTGAATCTTTTATGTAATTATAAAATTTTTTTGCATTTTCGGGAATGCCGCTTTTGGCTTCCAAATCCTTACTATAGATGGGCAATTCGAAATCGTTCAAATCCAAAATTTTCATCTTGGCATCTTTGACCAAGCTTGCGGCATAAGTTGCCAATTGTTTATTGATAGAGTCCGAACTATTGCTTCCTGCGAATGCGAGAATATTCTTCATTTATATATTTTTAAATTCAAACAAAGATACAAAAATTTATTTTATCTTCCAAGGAAGCTATTTCCATGTAAACAGATTTAACATTTAATTAATACTTGAATAAATTCTAGTTTTTGTAAGAGTATTAAAGTTCGTATTTTAGCATCAAACAAAAAATGGCAATGGACCTTAATTTCAACAAGAACGAAGACCACAATAAGCTTCTCCTTTCCGATTTACGTCAGCGATTTGCTAAAGTGAAACTCGGAGGCGGACAAAAAAGTATCGATAAGCATCACGACAAAGGAAAAATGACCGCGCGAGAGCGTGTCGATTATTTATTGGATTCGAAATCAAAATCCATTGAAATTGGCGGTTTTGCCGGCGAAGGTATGTATGCGGAGCACGGTGGATGTCCATCTGGTGGTGTGATAATAAAAATCGGTTATGTCAAAGGAAAACAATGTATTGTCGTTGCCAATGATGCCACAGTAAAAGCAGGCGCATGGTTTCCGATTACAGGAAAAAAGAATTTGCGAGCACAGGAAATTGCAATGGAAAATCGATTGCCAATCATCTATTTGGTGGATTCCGCGGGCGTTTATTTGCCAATGCAAGATGAAATCTTTCCGGATAAGGAACATTTTGGACGTATTTTTAGAAACAACGCCATTATGAGCAGTATGGGAATCACCCAAATCTCAGCAGTTATGGGAAGTTGCGTGGCCGGTGGAGCGTATTTACCAATCATGAGTGATGAAGCGCTGATTGTAGATAAAACTGGAAGTATTTTCCTGGCGGGAAGTTATCTGGTAAAAGCAGCGATTGGAGAAACAGTTGACAATGAAACTTTGGGAGGTGCCACTACACATTGTGAAATTTCTGGAGTAACAGATTATAGAGCGAAAGATGATAAGGATGCCTTGGATACCATTAAAAACATTATCGATAAGATTGGTGATTATGACAAAGCAGGATTCAATCGTGCTAAATCAATAAAACCAAAGGACAATCCAGAAGATATTTATGGGATCATTCCAAGAAGTCGCACAGATCAATACGATATGTATGAAATCATCAAACGTTTGGTGGACAATTCAGAATATGACGAATACAAAGCAGGTTATGGAAAAACGATTATTACCGCTTATGCACGAATTGATGGATGGGCCGTTGGGATTGTAGCCAATCAACGTCAATTGGTCAAAACCAAACAGGGCGAAATGCAATTTGGCGGTGTGATTTACAATGATTCTGCTGATAAAGCTACACGGTTCATAGCGAATTGCAACCAAAAGAAAATTCCATTGGTATTTCTTCAGGATGTGACCGGATTTATGGTAGGAAGCAAAAGCGAACATGGAGGTATCATCAAGGATGGTGCGAAAATGGTCAATGCAGTGAGCAACTCGGTGGTACCAAAATTCACAATTATACTTGGCAACAGTTATGGTGCAGGCAATTATGCCATGTGCGGAAAAGCCTATGACCCTCGATTGATAGTGGCGTGGCCAAGTGCCGAATTAGCTGTGATGAGCGGGAATTCTGCCGCAAAAGTATTGCTTCAAATTGAAACGGCTTCCATGAAAAAGAAAGGGGAAACCATTACAAAAGAGCAAGAAGATGAACTCTTCAGCAGAATAAAAGACCGCTACGATGCACAAGTATCTCCTTATTATGCGGCGGCCAGAATCTGGACTGACGCCATCATCGACCCTTTGGATACCCGAACTTGGATAAGTATGGGAATTGAAGCGGCGAACCACGCTCCTATTGAGAAGAAATTTAATATGGGGATTTTGCAGGTTTAATGGAAGGTTCAAAGTCTAAACAGAACTTTTTGGTCATTCTTCTTTTAATTCTTTCAGGGGAAGCAATTTTTGTGCTTCCGTTTGTCTTGGCTCGTATATTTCGACCTACTTTTTTAGAAACTTTTGGCATCAATAACTTCCAGCTCGGTAGTTGTTTTTCAATCTATGGGATTGTAGCATTTGTATCTTATTTTTTTGGTGGTTCCTTGGCAGATAAGTATGCTCCCAGGACTTTAATGGCTGCTGCTTTAATCCTTACTGCACTTGGTGGTTTTTATATGGCTACATTTCCTGATTATATTCATTTAAAATTGCTTTTTGGGTATTACGGATTCACAACTATTTTTTTATTTTGGGCACCGATGATAAAGGCAACAAGAGTTTGGGGAGGCCAAAATAAGCAAGGCATCGCTTTTGGATTTCTTGATGGTGGTAGAGGTCTTGTTGCGGCTAGTTTTGGAACGATTGGCGTTTTGATTTTTTCACATGTTTTGAAAACCGATATTTCTGATTCCACATTTTTAGAGAGAAAAGAGGCATTTTATTACGTAATACTTATTGCTTCCATTGCGATTGCTTCCATTGGAATTATGGTGTATTATTTAATGAAACCATTACAATCAATACCAATTGACACCACTCAAAATCACAAAATATATACTGCTGAAAATTTCAAGCGAGTGATGGGCTATCCTTCGGTATGGCTCATGATGCTCATTATTTTATGTGCTTATGTCGGCTATAAGGTAACGGATATCTTCAGCTTATATGCAAAAGATGTTTTGGGTTTTGACGATATCAAATCCGCCGAAGTTGGAACATATTTACTTTATATTCGCCCTTTGACAGGTGTTACAATAGGTTTTTTAGCTGATAAAACAAAAGCTTCTTTATGGATTATCATTGGATTTATTCTAATGCTGATAACAAGCCTAATTTTTGCTTCCGGAATAATTTCAAATCATACGGTTT
>JBDSFP010000187.1:0-3885 GCA_039919415.1 Aquaticitalea sp.
TAACCGTAAACAATTCAAATAGAATCTGGGATTCTTTGATGCCATATTCCAATAAAACATCTTTCACGGTATGAATCATCGGTTCTGGGCCACAGATATAGAAGCGGTCGAATTTTGTATCCTTGTAATCGTTTTTCAGCAGAAAATTGATGGTGCTTTTCTCGATTCGCCCAAACAATGAATTTTCTTCCTGCGCCTGGCTATATACAAAATGAATTCTGAAACGTTCTTTATAATGGATTTGCAATTGTAATAATTCATCCAAAAAAATTGTGTCTTTTGGGGATTTGTTACCATAAACCAAAACAAAACTACTGTTGGGTTCTTCTTCCAAAACCGTTTTTGCAATGCTCATGACTGGTGTAATCCCACTTCCAGCGGCAAATGCAGCGATTGTTCTGGAGAGAGTCGCATTGGGTTCAAAGACAAAACGACCATTTGGACTTGATACCTCTAAAATATCTCCAACCTTTAATTGAGAATTTGCAAAGGATGAAAAACTCCCATCCACAACAGATTTTACGGCAACTTTCAACACGCCGCTATTGGGAGATGAGCAAATGGAATAATCACGACGCAGTTCCTGTCCACCAATCGTTGATTTTAAGGTAATATATTGTCCAGCCTTGAATTTATAAGCATCTTTTAATTCTGAAGGAATTTGAAAAGCAATTGTGACGCAGGCTTCGGTTTCTTTATGTAGTTCGCCAATGGCGAGTTTATGAAATTGAGACATTTATTTTTATTGCAAAAGTAAGAAACATTCATAAAATCACATTTTGATTGTAACAAAAAGTGTCTTAATATTACCAATCATTCAACCACAACCAAAAAAATCATGGTCAGACATTTTCTAAATCTTGAATGGAAACAGTTTTTTAGAGCTGCATATTTCCAAAAAGGACTTGCCATAAAAATCCTCCTCGCTTTTGCCGCTTTGTATTTTGCGGGTTCAGCCATCATGCTAGGCGTAGGGATGTTTTTCATCTTAAAAGAAACGTTTCCAAATAGCGACCCAATCTTTGTGGTCAACAATTTTATCATTTTATGGTTTTTGTTCGATATGATGTTGCGGTTTTTTATGCAACAATTGCCTGTCATGAACGTGAAACCTTTGATGGTCATTCCGATAAAAAGAAACACCATCATTCATTATTTATTGGGTAAAACGTCCATTTCGTTTTTTAATTTCATTCCGATATTCATCTTCTTGCCCTTTAGCATTGTTCTAATTATAAAAGGATATCCTTTTTTAAATGTGCTGAGTTGGTTTCTGTCAATAGTTTTCTTGACGTTGACAGTAAATTTTCTGAACTTTCTCATCAACAAAAACAACGCAGTTTTTTATAGCTTGTTGGCGGTAGTTGCCATTTTGATAGGCGTTCAATATTATGAAGTATATGATATTTTAACGCCCATTGGCAGGGCTTTCAATGCGCTTTATAACCATCCATATTTGGTAATTGTGCCGTTGTTGCTGGCTGCCACGATGTATGCCATTAATTTTAAATTCATCCGAAAAGGATTTTATCTTGATGATACGGTCACAAAGAAAGCACAAAAAATCACAGCCACCGATTTGAGTTGGATGAACCGTTTCGGGACTCTTGCGATATTTTTAAAGAATGATGTAAAGATGATTCTTCGTAACGCGCGACCAAAACAGGTTTTGATGATGTCATTTTTGTTTTTGTTTTATGGATTGATTTTTTACACACAAGATACTTATAAAGATATGCCAGCATTTCTGGCATTTGCATCTATGTTTGTCACAGGAGGTTTTCTGATGACCTTTGGGCAGCACGTACCTTCGTGGGACAGCGAATATTATAAGCTGTTGATGAGCCAAAACATTCCGTATCGTAAATATTTGGAATCTAAATGGTATCTCATGGTTGTAGGTGTCGCTGTTTCGTTTGTGTTGAGCACACCCTATCTTTACTTCGGATGGAAAATTTACAGCATGATAGTGGCTGGAGCGATTTTTAATATTGGTTTGAATTCGTTCATAACTTTGTTTGGCGGTGCTTTAAATCGCGTTCCCATCGAATTGAATGTTAAAGCCAAAGCCTTTAGCAATACCCAAGGGTTCAATCCAACGCAAATGTTGATTGCGCTTCCAAAATTCCTTCTACCCATGGGATTGTTCTACATCCCTTACAAATTGGTCAATTTTGAAACAGGAATTGTTGTTTTGGCATTGTTCGGCGTTTTGGGAATCGTGTTTAAAAATTTCTTTTTGAACATCATCGAAAAGGTCTATCAAAAAGGAAAATATAAAACCGTTGCCGCTTACGCCGAAAAAGCTTAATTCACTTTAAAAATTTTGTTCACTCATGATAACTGTATCCAACCTCACAAAACAATACAAAACCATTCAGGTATTACATATTGATAATCTCGATATACCAAAAGGCCAAAGTTTTGGGCTTGTTGGCAATAATGGCGCGGGAAAAACCACATTTTTCAGTTTGATGTTGGATTTGATCCAACCGACCACAGGTTATATAAAAAACAAAGATATTTTGGTTCATGAAAGTGAAGCATGGAAACCATTTACCTCGTCTTTTATTGATGAAAGTTTTTTGATTGGCTATCTGACTGCTGAAGAATATTTTTATTTCATTGGCGAATTGCGTGGGCAGAACAAGGCAGATGTCGATGCGTTGGTATCTCAATTTGAAGACTTTTTCCACGGGGAAATCCTAAATCAGAAAAAATATCTTCGTGATTTAAGCAAAGGGAACCAGAAAAAAGCAGGTATTGTCGGTGCGTTGATTGGTAACCCTGAAGTCATAATTCTCGATGAACCATTCGCCAATCTCGACCCGACCACACAAATCCGATTGAAGAAAATCATTAAGGATTTGGCAGAAACCAAGGGCGTCACAGTTCTTATTTCAAGTCACGATTTGATGCATGTCACAGAAGTTTGCGAACGTATCGTCGTACTCGAAAAAGGCGAAGTCATTAAAGATTTGGCCACCAGCGAAGCTACGTTAAGGGAATTGGAAGCGTATTTTGCGGGATAATAGTTTACAGACCTGCAAGCCCCGAAGCTTCGGGGTTAAAACTTTGCAGGTCTTTGCAAAACAACCATTGCGTCTCTGCGCCTTTGCGATAAACCCTCATCGAAAAGTCCCTATTTTTCTCCAATAATTCAAAAAGATGCTTATTTTTACGGCAGTACATACTATTAGCAACAGATTTTAGTTATCTATAACCAATACAAACACGTTGAATATATCTTTAAAAACCAGACTTCTTTTGTTGGTAGCGGCGCTTGTCATTACAAGTTGTTCTCGCAAGAATGATACGTTCATCAATAGGAATTTCCATGCGCTTG
The DNA here is from genome assembly GCA_039919415.1 of Aquaticitalea sp. Classification (GTDB taxonomy): domain Bacteria; phylum Bacteroidota; class Bacteroidia; order Flavobacteriales; family Flavobacteriaceae; genus JBPOFM01. The sequence continues at coordinate 3,347 of JBDSFP010000187.1, forward strand.
GCACTAAATACAATATACTTTATAATGGTGATTTAGCGCTCGACAATGGTCGTGAAGGTGTAGATAATGCATTTACAGATAATTATTGGGAATTGCTTCCTGTAGAGCGGATGCAGGTCGAGGAAGACATTATGCTGCCTGGACAATCCAAAAACGCAGATTTCGAACGTGCAGAGGAAAAAGCCATTAAAGCAGTTCAAAAACACGGCATGAACATTAATGGAAAGGAACACAATCCTCAAATTGATGAAGCGTATTTATTGCTTGGGCAAGCCCGTTATTTCGACCAACGTTTTGTGCCTGCGTTGGAAGCTTTCAATTATATTCTATATAAATATCCTGCCAGCGATAAAATAAATACTTCAAAGGTCTGGCGCGAAAAAACCAACATTAGACTGGAAAACAATGAATTGGCAATTGTAAACCTAAAACGTCTCATCAAACAGGAAGTATTGGATGATCAGGACTTGGCAGACGCCACGGCGAGCATGGCACAAGCTTACATTAATATCAAAGCAAAAGATAGCGCTTTGACACAA
>JBDSFP010000241.1:0-11651 GCA_039919415.1 Aquaticitalea sp.
AGATAAAAAATTTCAAAACTGTAAAATTCCTGTTCTAAAAAAAGTTTAACAACGCACTCATGATGTGAGAAACAAAAAAAAAGACCATCTAATTATTTGATGGTCTTTCGAGTTTCTCAAGTTGAAAATCAAAATACAACTTCCTTTTATTAACGTTTGTATATGGCATCGGCCAAATCAATCGACAGCATCTTCCACTGCGTCACCTACGTCATCCGCCGCTTTTTCAACTTTACTCTTATCTCTACAACTCGTAAAAGTTGACATTGCAGTCCCAAAGGTAAAGACGACCGCAAAGATATAAACTAGTTTTCTCATAATATTGGTTTTAAATTATTGGTTAATTATGATTATCTCTTCAATCCTCCTCTTAAGAGAGAGAGTATGAATAAGATTATAAAGATAAAGAAAATAACTTTAGCAATTCCTGCAGCACCAGCAGCGATCCCGCCAAATCCAAAAATTGCAGCTATAATCGCAATGATTATAAATGTGATTGTCCATCTTAACATGATATAAAGTTTTAAAGTTAATATTTGTTTTGTTGAATTCTTAAATCCTAAATTCAATGAAATAAAGATAGTTAATTATGTAAGTGGTGGTTTGACTTAATCACATTAGAAATTAACTCAAATAAAGAAATTAACTACAAGAAGACAAAAAATCTTTGAAGTCGTTACTTCTTACGATTTTATCATAAAGAATGTCATTGTCATAAAATTCCTTGGAAACTGGATGTGAGCGGAATTCAAGAGAATGATGGGAGTTCACAAGATCTTTCAAGCTTCTGAATCCAAACCTTTTATTGAGCCAATGACTCCGATCTCTACTATTAAAAATAACTGGTTTATACTCCAATAAATTGGGGATTTCCCCAAAATTACCTGTTGTTTTCTTTATCAAAATTGAGCAGGTTATAAATCCGTCCTGCAGTTAATTATAAACACCTGCAATGCAAAAAGGTCTATGCTTTGGCAGATAGACATGGTATGGATACATTTTGCCCTTGTAAAGTGCCGAAGTAAAAAAACCCGTTGTTATTACCATGCATCTTCTATGATCTAATGCTTCAGAATACAATGGGTCATTGGCATCCAAATGCTCTATATTGATATTCAATGTATTGGTAAGGTGCTGAAATATTTCCCAATTTTCCTCCAAGGATTTTGGCAGCAAACCCCAAATAGCATATTGAACTTGGTCGGGATGTTCCAAGGTAATAATGGGCAATAATGATTCTTGCAATCCATTGATCACAGGAGATGGTTTATACAAATTTGGAAATTCAAATGCTACATTGAATTCTAACTCAATTTCTTTACGTTGGGCAGTATTTGAGAGCTTGTAGAACATACTACTAATTAAATGAAATATACCTCCTCTGCTTATCTTATACGAAAAAATTCATACCCCAATCAAAATAAGATTTTAAAATTTAACAGAAATATATTACAAAAAAGGACGTCCTATTAAGACATCCTTTCGAAACATAATATATGATTTTATAATTATATAATTATTAATTTAAGTCTTCTAATCTTTTTATGTTTGACAATCCTTGTTCAATTGAGGTTTTTTGTGATTGTAACACATCTCTCGTCGTGGCAGGTAAGGTTGTTTCGCTCAAAACTTCTCGATATTCCTCCACCGAAGCTTTTTCGCCACGTATGGCTTCCTCCAACATGGATTCGTCGTTATCGGACGAGAACCAAGACTTTACCTCCATCCAAGTTCTATGGGCAGCACCTGCGGAACTTCCGCCTTTTTCCGGTTCTTCCCCAAAATTCCTAATTTCGGATTTCAATTGATGTCCAAAATTATAGCGTTCTTGTGACTTATTCTTAAAGTAGGACTTCAATCCTGAATGTTTTGCGTTTTCGGATGCTTTGTTGAATCCCATTTCCGCGTCGTAGTTTTTTTCAAGTAATTCATTCAATTTACTTCCTACTTTGTCTGTGTATTGGCTCATAATTTTATTATTTAAGGTTTGGATAAAAATATCTCAAACCTATAAAAGATGGTGCTTCAAAAAATTTTAAAATTAATTCATATGGTTATGAGTCAATTTTTTTACATTTCATTTTAACATTAAAAATTTAAGTTTAAAGTCTTCGACGGTTTTTTGTTGAATTCGTGACCATAACGTTGGTAAAAAAATTGTCATGATGCCAATAGTGTCAGATTGTCAATTGACCTTCCTAGACATATATCAATTCGAATTTTTCAAAAACCGTTTCTGGATCTGCACACACTTTATCCAATAATTGTTTTGAAACTTTTTATTGAGCTATTGAACAAACATTTTTAAACAAAAGAAGACCTCAACTTTTGAAGTGTGTTGAGGTCTTTCTTGCTAACTAACTAACCAACCAGTGTATTGAGTACTTATTAATACTCATTTGTATAAAGCAAATCTAATTGTATAAAATCATATGAATGTACTTTATCCATAATTTTGTTAACTGAAAAGAAATTTTTTGTATAATATCGTAAATTTTGTAATAGGTTTGTGTGGATAAATTGTTTGAAGACCTGTTGAATGTGTTTAAACATATTGTATATTTGATTGAACAACCAGTTCCAAAAAATATCGTCTAGTTTCAATTTTTATTTATTATGTTAGAAGCGCATTATTGCCTTATTTTAAATTTTCGATGAAAGAAATTCGATTGAATGCCAAAAGCACAGATGAAACTGTAAGACAAATACAGCAACATATTGGTGGCACTATTACTGAACGGTTTGGAGAATTCACACTACAGTTTGACAATGATATTGCCAAAGGCTGTATTAGATTCATTACATTTGATTGGGGCGTAAGCTTAATAGAATACAACCTCATCTTTTTTGAAGATATTTTATTTATTGCCGACACATCAGAATATAATCCCATTCATTTTATCTACTGTTCAAAAGGATGCATGCGCCATCGATTCAGTTATGAAGAGGAATTTAATACCATAAGTGAATTTCATTCCGCAATATTCACTTCCAAAGAAAACACACCACACCACACTCTTTTCCCAAAAGGACTACATTTGGAAATAAATGTGATTAGTATCTCGAGACGTGATTTTTTGAAAAAACGGTTGAACAATGTAGAGCAGCTCAATGAAAAACTCTATGAGGTTTTCACAGATGTTGATTCCAATCAGGAGTTTGCCTATTTCAGTCCCATCCATCTAAAAATGGAGGATCATGTAAAAGCGTTACTAGATATTGACACACAAGGCATGACTCGTGTACTTCAGATGGAAGGTGAAGTCTATCAGTTGCTGTCCATGCATATAACCAGGCATGATAAATATGCTCAAAATGACATTGTGCCAAACACACTATTAACGAATGAATTAAAGGTGATCAGACGTTATGCACAAAAAATCCTTGATGACTTTTCAATAAATTATACTTTAGACCAATTATCTAAAGATTCGGGACTCTCCCAGGCTAAACTACAGGAAGGTTTTAAATTTTTGTATACGCGTACCGTAACTGAATATATTCGTCACGTGCGATTGGAAGCGGCACGCGATCTAATGAATAATTCAGACCTGAATATTTCTCAAATAGTCTATTCTATTGGCTTTACAAGTAGAAGCTATTTTTCCAAAATCTTTAAGGAAAAATATGGCATTACACCACATGAATATAAAAAACAGATTATCATGTTAGTCGAATTTATAGAATAAACACTCTACCATTTTTAAAGTGATTCTTTCAAAATTTTTTGAGAATCTTTTCCAATTTGCTTTTAATAAGTAAACCTTTTTTAAATTTTTGTATCTTTAATGGTCAAATGACGTTAGTATATTCGCTTAACGTATATGTAATCCAAAAATTTTGTAATTCACTAATTGAAAGTTATTTCATTTTGACGATTTATTTCTATGATTGAAATTATACTTAACGCTAATAGTGTTGAAGGCTATGTAAGACAAATACAGGAGCATCTTGGTGGTACTTTGACAGAAAGATATGGGGAATATATTCTGGAAATGGATAATGAAATTATCAAAGGCCATATTAGACTCATCACATTTGATTGGGGCGTGAGTTTGACAGAACATGATTACACTTGCTCTGAGGATATATTATTTGCTTCAGACACTTCAAAATTCAATCCTATCCATTTTATATACTGTTCAAAAGGAAGCATATACCAAAGATTCAACCATGAAACTGAATTTGACCATGTGAAGGAATTTCACTCTTCCATCCTTACTTCTAAGAAAAGTGTGAAACATTTTGCATTGTTCCCTAAAGGACAACCTTTGCAAATTAATGTCATCAGTATTGTAAGAAAAGATTTTTTGAAAAAACGGTTAAGTAGTGTGGAACAACTGAATGAAAAATTGTACCAAGTATTTATAGACAACGAAGAACATAAGGGTTTTTCTTATTATAGTCCCATTCACATACAAATGGATGACCACGTGAAAGCGCTTCGAGATATTGATACCATAGGAATGACTCGCATCCTTCAAATTGAAGGCAAAATATACCATTTGCTGTCGATGCATTTGGCTATACATGATAAATATTATTCCAATGATGCCATCCCAGAATCACTCTTAAAAGCAGAGCTAAAAATTATAAAAATCTATGCTCAAAAAATCCATGATGATTCGTCAATAAATTATTCTTTGGATAAGTTGTCCGATGATTCCGGCTTATCACAAGCAAAGTTACAAAGCGGTTTTAAGTTTTTGTATTTGAGAACAGTTACAGAATACATAAGAGAGGTACGTGTAGAAGCTGCGCGAGCGCTTATGAGCAATTCCGATTTAAATATCTCGCAAATAGTATATGCCATTGGCTTTACCAGCCGAAGTTATTTTTCTAAAATCTTTAAGGAAAAGTATGGCATTTCACCAAATGAATATAAAAAACAAATCGTATCTACAGTTGAAGAAAAGTTAGAAAAATAAGATTTGTTTTATTTGAAAAGTTTTTTCACTAATATAAACAATCCATATTTCCAGGCAAATTTTGTGGCTGTGCCTATCCAATTTGCAGGTTTCAAGCCATCAGCAAATTCACCTTTGATTCCTTTCAGTTGTTCAATACCTATTTGGCGCTCAAGTTTTAGTCTCTTAAGCTCAAAATCAACATCTTTAAATGTACGGTATGTCTTCATAATTAGGAATTAAAGAATTTAGGAGAGAGTTTTTCAATGATTTTATGGTTGATGACCGATCTCATTAAATAAAGTGCAAATGCAATCATCAGAAAAAATGCAGCAACTATGACATAGCCTAATGCCACATTGTCCAAATACCCACCAAGGGCGAGTGCCGCTGCTATTGCCAAAAAAATCAAACCTATAAATAATAATCCGCCAATTATCAATACCTTGGCCACTAAACTAACAGTAACCGTCAGTTGCTGGAATATTTTGAGCTTGTAATATTCTTGAGTGTCCTTTAGAAACTTCTCGCCAATATCTACGGCTTTGTCGGATGTATTATTTATAGATTCGAAAATATTTGCCATAAAAAATTATATTTTTTGCTGAATAGGTGATTTTTGATACTGTTTGTTTTTGGCTTTTAATTCTGCCAATTTGTTTTCCAATGTTGTAATAACATCATCCGCTTTATGACTCGTATCACTCACAATTTGTTCAACCTGATCTTCCAGAGACAATTTTTTAGTGGCAACCGTATCAATCACTCGGTCTTTTAAATTGATTGCTCTATTGGTTAGATTTTCTTTCGCTGCCATTGCACCTTCTGCAATTCTATCGCGTGCAGATAATGCTTCATCAGAGATTCTCTGTCTTGTATTGATACCTTTATCTGGAGCAAACAAAATTCCCAATGTTGCACCAATGGCAGTTCCTGCCAAAATTCCTACGAGTGTATTACTACTACTATTATTTCCCATGATATATTTATTTTAAGTTAAACTGATTAATATTATTTACAAATTTAATTCAACTAACATCCGATGAGTATCTCAATTGATAAAAAAGTTGACTGTTTTCAATACTTTCAATACAAGTCAACAATTTGTTGGATGGAATTAAATCTGTGTACTTTATAGTAGTAAATTTATCACGTAAATCCTAAAGCAAAAAGGCTTTTACAAAGAATTTAACATTAGAACATTTTTTAAAATGACTATCAAAATTACGACCAAAAATCCATATTCCAATATTACGTTGGAAACCTACAATCTATATACCGACGCAAAAATTCTGAATATTCTTCAAACGAGTGAAGACCGATTTCAAAATTGGAAAAAAACGCCCATCAAACTCCGCTGTCGATTGTTGCAAAATATCGCCCAAATTTTGGAAGATGATAAGGAAGTCTATGCAAAAATGATGACTTTGGAAATGGGAAAACCAATTAAACAAAGTATAGCCGAAATTGAAAAATGTACGACACTTTGTGATTTTTATGCTACGAATGCAGACGATTTTTTGGCTGACGAACTCATTGAAACCGATGCTGATGAAAGTTTTGTAAGTTATGATCCTTTGGGATGTATTTTGGGAGTCATGCCTTGGAACTACCCCTTTTGGCAAGTCATGCGATTTGCAATTCCTACCTTAACAGCGGGTAATACCGTTATTTTAAAACATGCGGAAAATGTCACAGGCTGTGCCCTGATGATTGAAAAATTATTCGAAAAAGCAGGGTATCCAAAAGGATGTTTTCAAACTGTTTTGGCCAATCATGATGCGATTGAAAAAATAATTGAAAACAACATCATCAAAGCAATCTCATTGACAGGCAGTGAAAAAGCTGGTCGAAAAATTGCTGAGATTGCTGGTAAAAATTTAAAGAAATGTGTCCTCGAGCTTGGTGGAAATAATGCATGTATCGTGCTTAATGATGCCGATCTGGACACACATATTGATACTATGTTCAATGCTCGAATGCAAAATACAGGACAGAGCTGTATTGCTGCTAAGCGTTTTATTGTTACCGAAGGAATTTATAAGGATTTTTTAAAACGATTTCTATCTAAAACCAAAGAATTAAAATTTGGCGATCCAATGCAAGATTCCACAACCATTGGCACCTTGGCGAGAACCGATTTGGCCGAAACATTAAAAAAACAAGTGGATGCCTCCATTAAAAATGGAGCAAAATTGATCGTTGGCAATACCCAAGATAAAGCCTATTTTGCACCAACCATTTTAGTGGATGTGAAACCCGGAATGCCAGCCTTTGATGAAGAAACATTTGGTCCCGTTGCTGCAATTATAAAGGCAAAAGACACAAAGGAAGCCTTTATATTGGCCTCCAATACCAAATTCGGTTTGGGCTGTATGGTTTTTACAAAGGACTTAGGGCAGGCTCGAGACTATATTGATGATATCAAAGATGGTTCCTATTTCATTAACGAACTTGTCAAATCAGATGCAAGATTGCCTTTTGGTGGCACCAAAGCATCTGGATATGGACGTGAGCTTTCAAAAGAAGGCATCCATGAATTTGTCAACAAAAAAACTGTATTCATCAAAAAATAATCAACCTAAAAATTAAGAATTATGCCATTTATAAAGGAAGAAGAAGAAAAAACGAAAGATTATATTTTTCAAAAAGACACAAAAACTGTTTCCACCACTGTGTTTGTTGCAATCGTATTAATAGTCCTGATATTGGCTGTGGTGGCATCAGGGTTTTATTTTGATTTGTTTTAGGCTTAGTACAAAACATATCTATATAGTGTGAAGCAAATCTCCTTAGTTAGTGACCATTTATTTCATTTAGTCCTTTCTAGTTAAAGATTTCGAAGATTGTTTTGTTGTATTGGGAATATGAAATGTGCCATTTTCCCTTTTTGGAATTTAATTTTTTATTGTGTCTAATTTGACGGAGTTTATTTGGTGTTATGTGATTTTTATCCCTTCACCCAAAGTTTCTCGGTAATTTTTTGTAAATTAGGTCAAGCCTTTTCATAAAATAAACCTGATCTATGAAAACTTTCCTCACTATCCTGACATGTTTGCTATTGTTTTTATCCTGTAAAAACGATCCAGCGAAAGAGCCTTATCCAGTTACCGATCATAACGAAGCCAAATCACTGGAAGGGGCTTGGGAATTGATTGGGTTTTACAATTATCGAGACAACAAAGTCACCGACTCCTTTCAGACCAATGAAGGCTACAGACAGGTTAAAATGTACACACCCACTAAAGTGATGTGGAGCAAACATGTACCAACCGATCCAACCGAATGGTTCGGATATGGAACATATAGCATTAATGATAATCGACTAACTGAAATTTTGGACTATGGATCCGAAATGATGAGCAAGATCATCCAAGAGCGCAAGGAATTTGTATATGAGCTTGATTTGGACGAAAATACCTTTAGTCAAATTGAAATTGATGAAGATGGGAATCGTATTTATTCGGAAAATTATAAAAGGATAGAATAAGATTGGAGAATAGAAGAAGAAAATAAAAAATCCAAAAATGGAAATGACATTTAAACGGCTTATTTTATTTTCTTGCTTAAGTCCAACTGAGTTGGCATCACCACAAATAAAAAAAGCCTAAAAAATCTTTGATTTTTTAGGCTTTTAATGGTCGGGGTGGCAGGATTCGAACCTGCGACCTCCGCGTCCCAAACGCGGCGCGATAACCGGGCTACGCTACACCCCGAATTGGTTATCTTAAATTTTTGAATATACTATATACTACGTATTATCCATTTTCTCTTGTCTGGGTGGTCACGCCTCAAGCAATAACCATGCCTTTGGCTTGGCAGGACCCGATTTGGTTATCAAAACACTCGATTCCTAAAAATGGAGGTGCAAATATATAGATTTTCTTTAAAATGTAACATTAATTTTTTCTAAATTTAAAGACTAAAGTGATTTTATATGAAACGAGCATGCTAAAAACTTCATCATTCCAGGTAAAGATTAGCGAACAGCATGTGACAAATAAAAACAATAAATATAAACACATGAATTATAAATTCCTGTTATCAATATTCCTTTCGTTCTGCACATTTGTTTCTTGTGCCCAAGATAAAAACCCAATCAACACAAATCACGATTATGAAATGGTTGTACCAAATCTTTCAATTCCATGGGGTTTTGTCTTTTTGCCTGACAATTCAATGTTAATCAACGAAAAGGAAGGCAAAATGATACACTTTAAAGACGGTAAGAAAACGGATGTTCAAGGCGTTCCAGAAGTTTATAATCGTGGTCAGGGAGGGCTATTGGACCTTGCGCTTCATCCAAATTATAAGCAAAATGGCTGGATTTACTTTACCTACGCCTCTTCCGAAGGTGAAGGCGATGGTGGTAATACCGCAATAATGCGAGCAAAGTTAAAAGACAACCAACTCGTCGAAAAGCAATTAATTTATAAAGCCTCTCCCAACACTACCAAAGGCCAACATTTTGGATCGCGAATTGCATTTGACACTAAAGGATATCTGTATTTTAGTGCAGGCGAACGAGGGGAACGGGATATCAATCCGCAGGACATTACGCGTGACAATGGTAAAATATATCGCTTGAATGATGATGGCTCTATTCCAAAAGACAACCCTTTTGTGAAGGAACCAAATACGAAAAAAGCCATCTATTCGTATGGTCATCGCAATCCCCAAGGCTTGGTTCTAAATCCATTTAATGGAGAGCTCTGGGAACATGAACACGGACCTCAGGGTGGTGATGAGATTAATATCATCAAGGCTGGAGCAAATTATGGTTGGCCAGTGATTAGCTATGGAATTAATTATGACGGCACCAAGTTTACTGACATAACCGCCCAAGAAGGGATGGAACAACCACTGCACTATTGGGATCCTTCGATTGCACCAAGTGGCATGGCATTCATCTCCAGCGACAACTATCCTGGTTGGAAAGGTGATTTATTGGTAGGTTCTTTAAAATTCCAATATATGGATAAATGTGTGCTTAAAGATGGAAAAGTTATCAAAGAAGAACGTCTTCTGGATGGGCTTGGCCGTGTGAGAACCATTCATCAAGGGCCGGACGGTTATATTTATGTCGCAATCGAGAATCTGGGAATTGTCAAATTATTACCTAAAACTAAATGAAAATCATTATGCTTCCAATCATCCTCATTTTACTATCATTGTTTTCTTGCAACGATTTCACTAGCAAACAAGATCCGGAACTTCAAAAGAGCATTCAACGTGGCTCTATCGTATATGAAGATTTCTGCATGCAATGTCATTTGCTTGAAGGCAAAGGCGTGCCCAACGCCTTTCCTCCTTTAAACCAATCCGATTACTTGATGCACAAACGCAAAGAAAGCATCAAGGCCATTAAGTTTGGAATCTCTGGAGAGATTACTGTGAACGGTCAAAAATACAATAGTGTGATGACCCCATTGGGCTTATCCGATAAAGAAGTTGCTGATGTCATGAACTACGTTACAAACAGTTGGGATAATAAAAACAATAAAATGGTGACAGAAGCTGAAGTTTCAAAAATTGAACCTTAAATTTCTTTTATAATTGGTTAAATTTGCCACAACAATCAAAGGATAAGTATGCTCATCATTGGAATTGCGGGTGGTACAGGTTGCGGTAAAACTACTGTGGTCAATCAGATTTTGAACGAATTGCCAGAAGGTGAAGTAGGTGTCATCTCACAAGATTCTTATTACAAGGATACCTCTCATTTGAGTTATGACGAACGTATCAAAATCAATTTTGACCATCCACGTTCCATCGATTTTGAGTTGCTTGAACAACATCTCATAGACCTTCGGGATGGCAAGGATATTGCACAGCCAGTTTATTCCTTTATCGAACACAATCGAACCGGTGACACCATCCTTACACATCCAAGAAAAGTGATGATTGTCGAAGGTATTTTAATCCTGACGCATCCTGAATTGCGCGACCTATTCGACATCAAGATTTTCGTTCATGCCGATAGCGACGAGCGTCTCATAAGACGTCTCAAACGCGACATAACAGAACGTGGAAGAGATTTGGATGAGGTTTTGCAACGGTACCAAAACACGCTAAAACCGATGCACCAACAATTCATTGAGCCTACCAAGGAATTTGCTGACATCATCATCCCGAATAATAAATACAATACGGTTGCCATTGATATTGTAAGAACCATCATTAACCATCGATTGGTATAATATGAATATGAACTCCAAATATCTCAAACCTTTCAAGAACATCTATGTACTTATTCTTACTGTGTTTGTGATATGGATGCTTTTTTTTGATGCCAATTCGTGGCTCATCCATCGTGAGTTGAACAATGATATCAACGCCTTGGAAAATGAAAAGGAATACTATCAAAAGGAAATGGAAAAGGACAAAAAGAAAATAAAGGAATTGAGCACGGACGAAGGTCTTGAAAAGTTGGCACGCGAAAAATATTATATGAAGAAGGCGAAGGAGGACATCTATATTATCGAATATGAAGATAGTCTGAAAAAACAAAAAGAAGATGAATAAACCCTTGTTTAGCGACTTTCCTGAAGTGTCCTCCAAGCAATGGAAACAACTTATCCAGTTTGACTTAAATGGTAGTGATTATAATGATACGCTCATTTGGAAAACCAACGAAGGCATTGACGTCAAACCTTTTTACCATGCTGATGAGTTTGAATCGCTTCCCCCAATTTCTGATTCCAAAGCCACCGAATGGAAGATTTGCCAATCCATTTTTGTTGC
>JBDSFP010000252.1:0-3331 GCA_039919415.1 Aquaticitalea sp.
CAGGCATGTCGTGATTGCAGGACGCTTGATGTCGATGAGAGTTCAGGGAAATGCAAGCTTTGCCCAATTGCAGGATTCTGAGGGCAAAATTCAATTGTATTTCAATAGGGATGAAATTTGTCCTAACGATGATAAAACGATGTACAACGAGGTCTTTAAAAAATTGTTAGACTTCGGAGATTTTATAGGTGTTGAAGGTAACTTGTTTACTACACAGGTCGGCGAAAAAACCGTCAAAGTGAAAAAGTTCACTTTAATGAGCAAATCCCTTAAACCATTACCAATTCCCAAAGAAAAAGACGGTGTCATTCACGACGCTTTTACAGATCCTGAACAACGTTACAGACAGCGCTATGCTGATTTGGTCGTCAATCCAAAAGTGAAGGATGTTTTTATCAAGCGCACCAAATTGTTCAGTGCCATGCGTCAATTTTTTAATGATGCTGGCTATTTTGAGGTGGAAACGCCCGTGCTGCAACCCATCGCTGGTGGCGCTGCGGCGCGTCCATTTGTCACACACCATAACAGTTTGGACATTCCATTGTTCATGCGGATAGCCAACGAGTTATATTTAAAACGATTGATTGTTGGCGGTTTTGATGGCGTGTATGAGTTCTCAAAAAACTTCCGAAACGAAGGCATGGACCGAACACACAATCCGGAGTTTACGGCTATGGAAATCTATGTGGCATACAAAGATTACAATTGGATGATGGATTTTTGCGAACAATTGTTGGAACATTGTGCTATTGCTGTAAATGAAACGACCAAAGCGACCTTTGGAGACCACCATATCGATTTTAAAGCACCTTATGCCAGAGTGACGATGACAGATTCCATAAAACAGTTTACGGGTTTTGACATCACAGGGAAAACAGAGGATGAGATACGAAAAGCCGCACAAGGCATGGGAATTGCTGTTAATGATACCATGGGCAAAGGCAAATTGATTGATGAAATTTTCGGAGGAAAATGCGAAGGCAATTATATACAACCTACTTTTATTACCGATTATCCAAAAGAAATGAGTCCGTTGTGTAAGGAACATAGAGAAAACCCTGAATTGACCGAACGGTTTGAGTTGATGGTCTGCGGGAAGGAAATCGCGAATGCATATTCAGAATTGAATGATCCAATTGACCAACGCGAACGTTTTGAGCACCAAATAGAGTTGGCACAAAAAGGCGACGACGAAGCGACAGGTGTTATTGATTATGATTTTTTACGTGCTTTGGAATATGGCATGCCACCAACATCAGGTATGGGCATTGGCATGGACCGTCTGATTATGTTCTTGACCAATAACCAATCGATTCAAGAAGTATTGTTGTTTCCACAAATGAAACCGGAGAAAAAAGCGATTGCCATGTCCGATGAAGAAAAGGCCGTGTTTGCAATTCTCAAAGGCAATTCACCCATTGATTTGAATGTTTTGAAAGAACAAACGGGATTGAGCAATAAAAAATGGGATTCAACCATTAAAGCCCTGACCAAAAATAAGCTTGCAAAAGTAACTAAAACAGACGACGGATTGATTGTAGAACTAGCTTAATACGGTTCTGTGAAGAACATCTTTTTTTAAATATAAAAACACAATTGCACCTCACATGACAAAAAAGAATTGGTCGATTTTAAAATATGCGATTCCAATCCTAGCCTTGCTCATCATTGTAATTCAATTCGGAATTGTAAACGCTACCAATCTGAACAAATGGAAAGGTGGCGGTTTTGGCATGTACACTGAAGTACACTGTTACTATAATGAGGTTTATATCAAACATCTGGAGCACTCACTCGATTCTTTGAGAACAATCGACTTTCCACTTGACCAGGCCATCAAAAAGGCAAAATGCCTTCCAAATACTTACAATCTCAGGGAGATTGCAAAATTAGTTTCAAAATACGGTACAGACACTATCACTGTTCAAATATGGAAACCATTGGTGGAGGCGCAAAGTAATTCCTACTCAAGAGAACTTGTCAACGAATTCCAATTTATAAAACCATGAAGCTGCCCGATTGGAGTCAGACCAAGCCTGTTTTGGAAACTAAGATAAAACTTGGAATCAAACTGCTTTTCCTGTTTTTGGTTGTCTATTTGTTAAGTACAGGTCTTGGCCATCCTCGTATCAAAATACCATTGTTGTGTATCGTTTTCTTTTTGGTGGTGTTTTATGTAAAGTCCATTAATCAAACCATGGTCTGGTACCTTTTCTTGACCGTACTTATTTTCGATTTGATGAGTGATTATTTCGTAAGGGCCAACCATCATTTTTTGATGATTTATATGACGATTCTTGTCATTATATTTCTTAAAAATGGATTGCAGCAAGATTTTATCACTAATATTAAACTACTTGTTTTCATTATCTTGTTATTTTCCGCCCTTCAAAAATTACTGTCTCCACAATTCATCTCTGGCGATTTTTATTACTATATGTTCAATACAGGTAATTTTTTTAAACCATCCCTCCGGTTCAATCCTGAGATGAACGACATCGTTGCCCAAAACAATGCCCTCATTTTGGAATTGGGGAAAACAGATCCGAACATTTTAAAAAATATTACTTTACAGAATATTGTCCCAAACATTGCCAATTTCAGTAGAATATTTGCATGGTTAACGGTTATCATTGAATTTTTGACCGGAATTCTCATTCTGTGGAAACCTAAAAATAACCTTATACATATCGTATTCATTATTTTGATTTTGGGAATCTTTCTGATGCGGATGGAAAATGGTTTTTTATGTTTGCTCACCATCAGTGGCGTTTGGCTCTCGGAAAATCTAAAAACGAGATTTGTTTATGTAGCGATGACCTTACTCTTCCTTTCTTTTATTGTCAACCAAATCGGATTTTATTAATTTATGGCTACTTTTCTAAAACTGCTCATCCAAATTTTCAAGATCTTATCGCTCATCCTATTTGTGTTTCTGCTGTTTATTCATTTTATTATTAAAGATCGGTTTCATTCCATCAGTGTGCTGTTTTATCTTTTTCCGTTGCCATTGCTCCTCATTTTTGGAATTGTTTTATTACTTATGTTCTATAAAAAGAAAGGTTTGCGCTATGGTCTACTGATTATTCTGGTGGGAACACTGGTTTATTTCGGTTGCCACTATTTTGGAGCTATAAATAAAAATGTAACTACAGCACCAAAATCCCATCTCCTATTTTGGAATGCATCAAAAAACAAACCGTTGACAAAGGCATTCCTTTTGAAAAACATAAAACAATCCAACCCCGAGATCATCGCGTTGGTGGAAGCGGAGGATGTTTCGAATGAGGATATGGAAATTCTTGAAAATACCTTTCCCATATATCAATTC
>JBDSFP010000257.1:0-2942 GCA_039919415.1 Aquaticitalea sp.
GATTCGGTCGACGATTCTCGGAACAAAAATAATTCCGAAGACTAAAATAATAAAGGCGATTCCTATATAGGAATAATTACTTTTTTTGCTCATTGTTTCCATTTAAATCGTTTGCTCTTCGTGAAGACGAGTCAAAATTCCCTTTCCTTTTCTGCCGATATTCAGTAAATAAAATACGAATGTCTTCACTCATCTTATTTTTTAGTTCAGCGACTTCGACGGCATTATACGAGGTCAAATCGTGTATCGGTTTTTTTTTTGACAATTCGTTATCAGAACGGTCATCCAAGCGACCGCGTTGGCTAAGATCTTTGTCAATGATGAAAATTTGATCCGAATACAAGTTTTCATCCAAGACATCATTACCCTTCAGACTTCGATAAACTATTCTAATTTCTTCATCGTCTGCAAAGACGAAATGCCAATATTGAAGGTTTTCATATGAATGGATTTCTTTCTTCAATAGCTCAACATCACTATTTACACCTTTTGGCAGTACCATCACGACTTGAAATTTCTTGAATCCTTTAAATTTGTCATACACCAGTTCCTTAACGTTGGAAGCCGCAATGACTGCTTCCATGGGTTGTTTTCCTAAAAATCCCAAAACTGTGATATGGTCTTTCAGGATGATGTTGTCACCTGAATCTGACGTAAACCCACTCAAATCAGATACACTCATATTCACAATATCCAGCGTGTTATAATGATGTTTTGCAGGATATAGGAACAACAGAAACAGCACTGGTAATAGAAAGAGAATCCCCAAAATGACATTGCGTTTGACACGGTTTTTATCCATAGTGCAAAAATAAAAAAGACGGTTCAATCGACCGCCTTTTATACTGTATTTAACGTTATGGATTTGATTTAAAAATCATGCTTTATAAAACCGTTGGCATACACACGATCAATGTATCCGCCTTCCTGTAAAAGAATAAAAACCAAATAACAGATGAGGAATACCGCCGTCCAAACGACCATACGTCTTAAACTTGCGGTTTCATCGCGCATGTGCATGAAGTCCCAAGTGATGTAATATGCTTTTACGATGGTCAAGGTGATGAATATCCAGTTAAGAACTTTCATGCCTACTAAATGTCCAGATAAGGCTTCTGGTTTATTGATACCCAGAGCGACCTCTACGCCGGTTATAATGGTGAGCAACAACAACACGCCCCAAATTTTTTGGGTGATGTTTTTAAATTTGATGGTGCCTCTAAATATGGATAGATTATGTTCGTGTGCCATTTTAAAATGAAATTATTTCGATTAAACCAAATAGAAAAAGGTAAATACAAATACCCAAACCAAATCGACAAAATGCCAATAAAGTCCCACTTTTTCAACCATTTCATAGCTTCCTCTACGTTCGTACGTTCCAAGAACCACATTCATAAAGATGATACAATTGATGATAACACCCGAGAATACGTGAAATCCGTGAAACCCAGTGATGAAAAAGAAAAAGTCTGCAAATAACGAGACTCCATATTCGTTGGCATGCAGGTTTGCTCCTTCTATGACCTGTTTCCCATTAGCCTTTAATTGCTTCACAGATTCATCTCTTGACAATACAATTTTATGTCCATGCTCGTTGAGAAGTTGTGTTCTGATCACTATTTCTGGGTGTGCTTCAAAACCAGCAACCACCTCATCAATGGTATAAGTAGAGCGCGTTCCCTCAGACTCGAACCAAAGTCCATTTTGGCGTCCATGCTGCACACGTTCTTTCGCTCCAACGGTTGCGAAATCGCTAATGGAAACACGATGACCTTCAGCATTTACAAATTGAAGAATGTTCCCTCCTTTGGTCTGAACTGCTCCATGTTCGCCCGTAATAAAAGTTTTCCATTCCCAAGCTTGTGAGCCCACGAAAATCGCACCACCTATAATAGTCAAAAATAAATATAAAGTTACCTTGCCTTTATTCATGTGATGTCCTGCATCCACAGCCAATACCATGGTTACGGAGGACATGATCAAGATAAAAGTCATGAACGCCACATAAATCATTGGGTGTTCTTGTCCATGCAAAAAAGGAACGTGTGTAAATACCTCATCGGCAATCGGCCAAGATTCAATAAACTTAAATCTGGAAAATCCGTAAGCAGCTAAAAAGCCTGAAAACGTCAAGGCATCAGAAACGATGAAAAACCACATCATCATTTTGCCATAGCTCGCATTCAGTGGAGATGTACCTCCGCCCCAAACTCTGTTTTCCTTATCAGTATTTACAACTGTAGTGTCCATATATAGCGATCAGTGTTAAGAAAAAATTAAAAGTTGAACAAAAATAATCATTTTATTTATCTGATAAAACATCCACGCTCAAATTTTGGCAACTAATGAAAAATACATGCGCTCGAAGTTTAGGAAATACTTTCAAAACTTAAATACAAATTATCTTATGAAATATAGGAACAAAAAGAGATACACCCACAAGATATCAATAAAATGCCAGAAGGTTGCTGCGAGATCAAAACCGAGCATATTTGCTGCATGGTACTTTTGTTTAAAATGATTATAAATTACTACCAAAAGACAAATAAGTCCCGCAAGGACATGAAAAATATGCACCATGGCAATCAGATAGATGTAAGACATCGTCACATTGCTCGTAGGACCTGTAAAGTTATAACCCAAATCAATGATTTGCTGAAACCCAGAAAACTGATTGAAAATAAAAAGAATTCCCAATCCCAAGGTTGCCATTAACCAAACTGTGGTCATTGGTCTATTATTTGATTTGACCGCTCTTTTCGCCAAAATAAAAGTGATGCTGCTTAATATGATAAAGACGGTACTTAAAATGAATGCGTTTGGCAATTTAAAATCCGTCAACCAATCTTCACGACTGCTGCTTACAATAAACGCACTGGTCCATCCCATGAATGACATGACCAAGGAGACGATGCCAAACCAGAGCATCATTTTTTTTG
>JBDSFP010000290.1:0-3054 GCA_039919415.1 Aquaticitalea sp.
CAGACTATATGGAAACCGATACCTTTAAAGACGGCATAAAAGAATTGGAAAAAATTGCACTAAAAAAACGGACTGCTTATATGTGTTCCGAAGCAGTGTGGTGGCGCTGTCATCGCTCTATGGTTTCCGACTATTTAAAACTAAACGGTTGGAAAGTAATGCATATAATGGGCAATGATAAAGCAACAGAACATCCTTATACAGCGCCTGCAAGAATTGTAAATGGGGAATTAAATTATGAAAAAGCAGTTGATGAGGAATGAGGTTTGTAATGGCGGCATCACTGCTAATATCTTCAGCAATATTTATTCCTTCTCTCCAATTATTTTCTAATCACATTCTAATGTTCCTTTAATGCCAGGCTAATGGTGGGGGTATAATTTTGGGTAACTGAAATGAAATAGGCATGTGATTGCATAACTGTCCTTAGCTTTTGGTGATGAAAAACAGAAACTCGAAGTTTAATAAAATAAAATATTCTTTGCTTAGCAAGCTGGGGTCTGTGTTTAATTTATCTTTTTCAAGCCATGAACTGTTGGAAGAAAAAATATTTGGTGTTGACGGAATTAAAAGAAAAATATTAGTGGTAGAAGAAAAAGACGGTTCAAATTCTTCTTACATAATCGAGTTGGATAAAGTAAAATCGATCTCAGTGAAAACGGTTTATGATAGCATAAAAAGAAATGATTTAACAGATAAAAGATTAAATGAATTTCTTAAGACCATGCATTTACAATTCGAGTTTACAGACGGGCGGGACGCTGTGGCGTTGCCATTTTTTGAAAACAAAAAAAATAATATTGAAGAGTTACCCATGTTAGAAAGGAAGACAAAAAACTGGAAAATGATATTTTCAAAAATGTGCGGTGCACAACATTAAGAACAATTTTAGACAAGCGAAATGATTAATAACACTTTCAATAATATTTCTGGATTTCAAAGCAGGTGCATAATACCTGTTTTAAAAACATGCGGTGCTTGCTCATTTACCGGGTTTTCCCCTTTCTGTCTAAAGCTGTACTATCTTTCAAATTTCAAAGACTTCAACACTTTCACCCGAACCTCACGTTCCAAGGTTTGGGATCTTACCGGCGTATTTCCATTAACTGAAAAATAGCAGTTAGGTTGTATCAAATGATTCCAGGAAGAGTCAATTTGCAATACTACTTCTGTGGTAACAAGTATGGATATCCATTCCTTTTATTGTATTCCTTATTTCTTAATATTAAAACTCATAAAATGCTTACTATAATCAGTGCAGCCATCATTGTTGCAAGTGTTATACTCATTTTCAAAGGGCTCATTTTTTTACACAACAGAGAAGAAAAAAAAGTATCAGCTGCCCTCAACACTTATTACAATGAGGTGGCAACTAAACATAGTCTTACATTTTTAAATCCTGAGATAATGAAAGACACTATACTTGGGCTCAATGAAATATGCGACAAACTTTTGGTAGTAAAATCGATTGAGACAGGCAAATATAAATGGCACATTATTGACCTCTATAATGTGAAGAATTGTACTGTCATAAAAGAGTACAAATCTTTTTATTCAAATGAATTGAAAGCAAAAACTACTGAGCGTTTCGTTGACCAAATCTATTTACAATTTGAATTCATTGATGAAAAGGAGCCTGTGGAAATAAATTTTTACACACATATTTTAAACCATATATCTGACATGCCTCAATCAGAGCAAAAGGCACGGAAGTGGGAAGAAGTGATTTCAAAAATGATAAAGAAAAAACTAAAGCGAATAGCATAAGGAGTATCTCGTTTATAAACCTTTTTGCCACACTTTAGTCTTCACAATTTCTGCAACCTAAACCAGCGCCCGAGAGGCTCGTTGCCATGATTTAAAATATTTAAAGGATGCCTTACAATCCTAAAAATTAAAAGCAAAGATATGTTGCAGTCTATTTTATTATTGATTATTAAATGAACTATATATGAAACGGAATCAAACGATTTTTTCAATTAGCAGAATGATCTTATTAGCGATGGTATTAATAAACCTAATGATTATAAGTTATTCTTTTGCCGTAAATGAAAATTTGTATTGGAGTCTTTTGATAACAGTGCCATTGTTAGTGTTGGCTGTATTAAATAGCCGACAAAAAAATCATGCGCTGTTACGCAACTTTCCTTTAGCAGGTTATCTCCGTTATTTTTTTGAATCTATACGCCCGGAAATAAGGCAATATTTTTTTGAATCTGATCTTGATGGAAAACCATTCAACAGGCGACAGAGATCACTCGTTTACCAGAGAGCTAAAAATGAAAAACAAACGGTGGCATTTGGAATGCAGGCTGATCCGAACGCTCCCGGCTTTGAATGGGCGGCACATTCTGTTTATCCACAAAAGTTAGATGAAAAAAAATTACGTGTGTGCATAGGAAACCAACTATGCATACAGCCATATAATGCAAGCATCTATAATATTGGCGCAATGAGCTACGGTGCCCTGAGCAAAACCGCAATTGCAGCTTTAAATAAAGGAGCAAAATTAGGTGGCTTTGCACATAATACAGGTGAAGGCGGTATTAGCGAACATCATCTCCAGGGAGGAGATTTAATATGGCAAATCGGTACGGGATATTTTGGATGTCGTGATGATAAGGGAAGATTTCATCCCATGGCCTTTCGTAAAAATGCTTTGCGTAACCAGGTAAAAATGATTGAATTGAAATTATCACAAGGTGCCAAGCCGGGACATGGTGGTATTTTGCCTGCTGCAAAAAACACAGCAGAGATTGCGGCGATACGCCAGGTACAACCAGGCACCACAATTCATTCTCCTGCAGCCCACGCTGAGTTTGACACTCCAGAAGGAATGGTAAATTTTCTCCAAATGTTGCGGGAATTATCCGGAGGCAAGCCTGTGGGTTTGAAAATATGTATTGGTGATAAACAGGAGTTCATTGATATCTGCAGGGCAATAAAATTCACCGGTTGTATTCCAGATTTTATATCTGTTGATGGTGGTGAAGGCGGAACCGGCGCAGCTCCATTAGAATTTACAGACCATTTGGGAATGCCATTATTTGAAGC
>JBDSFP010000309.1:0-6580 GCA_039919415.1 Aquaticitalea sp.
GCATATGCACCTTCCAATTAATATTTAGACTTCTATATAATCTTAAAAAGCAAAAAAGCATGGCACTATTTAACATTAATGTAAACGGAAAGTCGCAACAGGTAGATGTCGATGCTGACACTCCTATTTTATGGGTTTTAAGGGATAATCTTCGGTTGTTGGGTACCAAATACGGTTGTGGTATAGCGCATTGTGGTGTTTGCACCATTCATTTGGACGGTGAAGCCACGAGGTCCTGTTCTTATCCCATCAGCGCTGTCGAAGGCAAAAAAATCGTCACCATTGAAGGACTTTCAGAAAATGGCGACCATCCCGTACAAAAAGCATGGCTTGAACACGATGTACCACAATGTGGCTATTGTCAAGCGGGACAAATTATGACGGCCTCGTCGCTTCTGGCTCAAAATCCAAATCCTTCGGATGATGAAATACGGCGCGCCATGAACGGCAACTTGTGCCGATGTGCAACCTACACCCGAATTAACCGTGCGATTAGAACCGCATCAAAAGAAATGTAATCATGGCAAAAGTAAAAACACATTTAAACAGACGCTCCTTCTTGAGCCTATCCGCAGCTGGAGGTGCAGGATTGATGTTACAATTCAGCTGGTTTTCTGGTTTAGCGAAAGAAAATCCAAGATTGGAAGGTGCTTACGACTTGAATGGCTATATCAAAATAGCTACTGACGGAACGGTTACCATAGCTTCTCCTAATCCAGAAGTTGGACAGAACGTTAAAACCTCCATGCCGATGATTGTTGCCGAGGAACTCGATGTCGATTGGAAGAATGTCGTCGTGGTTCAAGCGCCATTGAATACAGATATTTTTACCCGACAGATTGCTGGTGGCAGTCAGTCCATTAACCAAAGTTGGGATGCCTTACGAATGGCAGGTGCTACAGCAAGACACATGTTGGTGCAAGCGGCCGCAGGTGCTTGGAATTTACCAGCTTCTGAAATTAAGGTCAATGCTGGAGTAATTTCACATAGTGCCAGTGGCAAATCTGCAACATTCGGAGAGATGGCTTCAGCGGCATCAAAAATGAAGGTTCCAAAAGAAGTGGAGGTCAAAAATATCAAAGATTTTAAAATCATTAGAAATTCGCAGTTGAATGTGGAAGGACCTTCCATAGTTACCGGGAAACCTTTATTCGGAATCGATGTCTATAGAGACAATATGGTACATGCCTGTATTGTTCATCCACCAGCTTTTGGGATGAAATTGGATTCCTTTGATGCCTCCGAAGCATTGTCGATGACAGGTGTGGAAGATGTATTTACCATTCAAGTCTATCCGGACGATTATGAACGTATTGGCTTTGATGTCAGTGCCTTTCCTGAATTGATTGTCATCACGGGAGATTCAACTTGGCGACTCATGAAGGCCAAAAAAACCATAAAAGCTAAATGGGTTGCTTTTGATAGCTATTCAATAAAAGTCCAAGGTTGGGGCGGCGGAGTTAATGAAGAAAAAGTACCTTCCGGTCGAGAAAATACGGAATTCCATTACACCGAAATGATTAAGAGAAGCAAAGCAAATGCAAAAGAAGTACGCAAGGATGGAAACCCAGAAAAGGCATTCAGCGAAGCTGCAAAAGTAATTGAAAGCTCCTACACTGCGCCGTATTTGGCACACAGTCCATTGGAACCACTGAATTTTTATGCAAATGTCACATCAGATAAAGCGGAATTGATTGGCCCAATACAAACCCCGGAGTTTATGGAGAAATCAGTATCCAAGCGTTTGGGCATAAGCCTTGATAAAATTGATATCCAAATGACACGAATTGGTGGTGGTTTTGGTCGAAAACTGTATGGTCATTACTTGGTGGAAGCTGCCGTTATTTCCCAAAAAATTAAAAAACCGGTTAAGTTGACGTACACGCGTGAAGATGACATGACTTTTGGTGCATATCGCCCAACCTATCAAGCGTCGTTTCGTGCGGCGTTGGATAAAAATAATAAAATGACTGCGTTCCACGTCAAAACAGGAGGCGTACCAGAAAGTCCCTTGTTTGCAAATCGTTTTCCAGCTGGAGCAGTCGATAATTATTTAGCGGAATCATGGAGTATTGAAAGTAATATCACAACAGCCGCGTTCCGTGCACCACGTTCCAATTTTATGGGAGCCGTAGAACAAGCATTTTTAGATGAAGTTGCGGAATTAGCAGGAAAAGACCCTATCGATTTTAGATTGGAATTATTCGACAATGCCATCAAGAAACCTGTTGGTAAGAACAATGATTATGACGCAGAACGGTACGCTGGTGTGCTCAAATTAATCAAGGAAAAATCAAATTGGAAAACGCCTAAACCAGGCGTCGGACGAGGAGTTGGTGCATATTATTGTCACGATAGTTATGTGGCAAATGTGGTGGATTTAAGAATGGAAGATGGCAAACCAATCATTGAAAAGGTGTATTGCGCCGTGGATTGTGGCATTGTAGTGAACCCAGTGGGAGCATCTAATATGGTTGAAGGTGGCAGTGTGGACGGCATTGGACATGCGCTTTACAGTCAATTAACCTTAAAAGATGGTGTACCGCAACAACAAAATTATAATGATTATCATTTGATTCGAAATAATGACGCGCCTCGTGATGTAGAAGTGCATTTTGTGGATAGCGATGTGCACCCGACAGGATTAGGCGAGCCACCATTTGCTCCAGCCATTGCCGCTCTCGCAAATGCCATGTATAAAGCAACGGGCAAACGCTATTATCATCAGCCATTTATGGTGGATATCGAAAAGATGTACCTTCAAGAAAAAGAAAGTGTTTAAAGGAGATGTTAGACCGTTTTGCCTTTAGACTTTAGTTGGCAGTAATACAAGAAAATCGTTTTTCAAATAAACATTTATTAAAAAATTGTACTTTTGATTAAATACACGAATTATGGATTTACAAACTAGAAAACTCAATTTAATAACTTATTTAGCCCAAATTAAGGACGAAATATTTTTTGACAAATTGGAAAAATTTATCCTTAAAAGAGAGGTTCAACATAATCCTGAATTAAAACCATTTACTGTTGAGGAATTGGTTAATAGAATAGAAAAATCTGAATTCGATTTTAAGAATGGAAATGTAAAAAGTCAGGAAGATTTAGAGAGAATATCTACAAATTGGTAGAAATGAAAATAGTTTGGACTGATTTCGCTATCAGAAACTTAAAAGACATCTTTGATTATTATTCTATTGAAGCAAATAAAAAACTTGCTCATAAAATTAGAAAACAAATCCTTAAATCCTCTAAACAACTAATAAAGAATCCGAATTCTGGTCCAATTGAACCAAATTTGACTATACTAAATAAAAACTACCGATACCTATTAAGTGGACATTATAAACTCATTTATAGAATAGTAGATACTGAAATTATTATTAATGATGTTTTTGATACAAGACAAAATCCTACTAAAATGAATGATGAAAATAGGATTGAATCATAAAGTACTACTAACAGACCGAGAAAATTTTAAGCGGAATATATCAAGTTAGCCAAGAATTGAGCGGAATAAATTTATTACAAACTGCATAGCAGAAAGCAAAAGCACGAGAGTCGGACCGATAACTTACCTAAAACGCCTATCCTATAGTTCCAATTAATTAACATAGTTGAATGACCCACGAATTTAAACAGCTTCTCGAAGTTGCCTACCAATGGCAATCAAAAGGCATACGGTCCGTATTGGCAACAGTCGTTGATTTAGAAGGTTCTTCATACCGAAGGCCCGGCGTTCGAATGCTTATCAGTGAAACTGGAGACATGCATGGTGCTGTAAGTGGTGGTTGTGTCGAAAAGGAAGTACTAATACAATCTAAATCTGTTTTCAAAACGGGCATCGCTAAAGTCATGACCTATGATGGTCGTTTTCGTTTGGGCTGTGAAGGCATTTTATATGTTTTGCTCGAACCACTCCAAATTTCGGAAACGATATTCAATCGGGTTCAAGACTGTTTTCGAAAGCGAAAGGCATTTACATCAACATCCTATTTTGAACCGGAATTTATTGAAAGTAATACCTTTGGAACACAGTTAGAAATTGATGGCAATGCGTTTAGCTTGCATCCCTCCTTTTCATTTCAACAAAGCGATAAACTCCAACTATTCAAACAAGATTTTCAACCCATTTTCCAAATCTATATTTTTGGTGCAGAACACGATGCCGTTCAACTTTGTGATTTGGCATCAAAAATTGGTTGGGACGTGCATATCATTGCGCCGCCCGATGAACAGAAAACCATTGATTATTTTAAAGGTGCTACCAGCTTATCGGCACCGTTAATGGATGCGATTGATGTATGGGGAATTGGAGAAAACACCGCCGTTGTCCTCATGTCCCACAGTTTTAGTAAAGATGTGCAATATCTTATTGCGCTTAAAGACACGAACCCAACTTATCTCGGTCTTTTGGGACCAAGCTCGCGAAGAGAACGTTTAATTTCTGAAATCTTGAATTTTGTTCCTGATATATCTTATGAATTTATTGAAAAAATCCATGGTCCGACAGGTTTAAACATTGGAGCTGAAACCCCATCTGAAATTGCACTCTCAATTTTAGCAGAAATATTAAGCGTGATTCGAGATGCCGAACCAATGCCACTACGAGAAAAATCTGGAAAGATTCATGACTAATATCCATGCCTTGTTAATCGCTGCGGGTGAATCCAAAAGAATGGGTGCGCCAAAGCAATTACTTCCTTGGGGAACTAAAACACTGATTGAACATCAAATTGAAATACTGCAAAAAGCAGCGTTAAACGTCTCGATTGTATTGGGTGCGAATGCCGAATTGATTCAGAAAACGATTGAACATTTAGATGTAGACATGTATCACAACAATGATTGGGAATCGGGAATGGGAACTTCTATTTCCTTCGGCGTAAAAGGAATTCATTTTAATCAAATTCAATATGACGGAATTCTTATCGCATTGGTAGACCAACCCTTAATTACTTCAAAATATTTTCAAACGATGATTGACAGCTTTGAGTCTGGAAAAAACCAAATCATCGTGTCACAATCGGATACTGGATTTTCTGGACCACCCGTTTTATTTGATAGCTCATATCTCGATGAACTGATGGAATTACACGGAGAAGCAGGTGCCAAACCCATTATTAAAAAGCATCAAAAAGACGTTGTTCTAATACCCTGTCAAAGCAGTTTGGAAGATATCGACACGCCAGAAGCCTATCAGCGATTGTTGAAGATGGCTAACCTCCAATCCTAATCATACTTCTATTTTCGGTATGTTCTTTTGGGTCTTCGAATTGTTCGGGCGTTGAGAGTCCGCCGCGCATGGCAAACTTTCCTAATACTGCCTTTTGAATAATCGGTTCAATGTTTTCACCATTTCTAAACGGCGTCAACAAATCACTTTCGGTGGCAGAAAATAGACAGTTTTTCAATTGTCCATTGGCGGTTAAACGAATGCGATTGCAGGTATCACAAAATGGATTCGTAACGGTCCCGATAATTCCGAAGCTTCCCAAATGCCCTTCGATTTTAAAATTTTTAGTGGTGTCGTGTGGCGCGTCTTGTAAACGAATAATGGTGTCTTTGTCAAAATGAGCAGTCACTTGTTCCAACACTTCGTTATAGGAAACGGTTTTCTCTCGTTTCCATTCGTTGCCATCAAAAGGCATGAATTCTATAAATCTGACGGTCACGGGATGCTGTTTCGTAAAGTTGATAAAATCTACAATTTCATTGTCATTAACACCTTTCATCAAAACCACATTGATTTTCACATGAAATCCTTCAGCAATCAATTTGAAAATATTGTCGTAAACCCGCTGAAAATAATCTCGGAAGGTAATTTTTTTAAACTTGTCGGAATCCAGCGTATCCAAGCTCAAATTAATCGTTTTGACCTTGTGTTTTTTAAGCAAATCAATATATCTATCGATGGTAATTCCGTTGGTCGTAATGGACATGGAGATTGGTAAAGATGCCAAATTCTCCAATATCTGCGGAAAATCTTTTCGCAGCAATGGTTCGCCTCCCGTAAAACGGATTTTATTGACACCCGCTTCCACGAACAATTTTGAAATTTCAAAAATCTCATCGGCAGTCATCAAATGCTCTTTTGGCAAGAGTGGTACACCTTCTTCTGGCATGCAATAGGTACATCTCAAATTGCAGCGCTCCGTAAGGGAAATGCGCAAATACGTGTGCTTCCTACCAAAACTGTCCGTTAATATATATTGTTGATTCGTCATTTAATGTTTAGCGCCTTTTAGAATTTCAAATAAATGCAATACCGCAGGGAAAATGGCCTGTACAGATTCTTTCGCTCCTTTGGTGGAAC
Organism: Aquaticitalea sp.; assembly: GCA_039919415.1. Taxonomy (GTDB): domain Bacteria; phylum Bacteroidota; class Bacteroidia; order Flavobacteriales; family Flavobacteriaceae; genus JBPOFM01. Next base: position 6,317 of record JBDSFP010000309.1, read on the forward strand.
CTGGTACTGCCAACACCAAACTATTACCAATCATTCCCGCAACACTTCTGGATAACATTGCATATTGGGTTCTATTCTGTCCATACGAACGAATGGCTTCTTCAATCCCTGGAATATGCTTGTCCAACAAGGATTCAAGCGCTTCAGGTGTATGGTCTCGCGGTGATAATCCCGTACCTCCAGTAAATATAATCAAGGGAATTCCTTTTGCGACCAAAGCTTTGGTTTTGTTTTGAATCAATGCTTTGTCATCGGAAATCACTT
>JBDSFP010000367.1:0-11091 GCA_039919415.1 Aquaticitalea sp.
AGTGTTCAGGACACCTCCTGCATTTGCGAAGGTGTGTCGTTCTATGGTCTGTGCATTGATACCATACCCGACCAAGAGGCATAGAAGCAAGAGGAGTGTTTTCATATTTTTGGTGTTTTGGTTATACTTAATTTTCCATCTATCTTTTGATCATCAACTTTTTGATCACTATGCCATGTTGCGAAATGATCTTCAAGAAATGGATACCATCGGATAAGTTGCCCACATCAAATGTTTTGCTGTATGAAAACGGATGTTATTGAAGTGGTTCTGTTCAAATTTACTTCAAGACTTGATTTTTGGCTGCGACCATTGTAACAAACCTTATGACATATGTAACTTGAGAGTAAATTTTTCACCGATCTTTTTGTATTCAGATAAACAATCATAATAGATTCTGCCAAATGGATATAAAATTTAGGGCTGGATAAAAAGAGATGTATTCAGGAAGCAAAGAAGATAGTAGGACAAAAAAAAGACCCAACCGAAGTTGAGTCTCTTTAATTATCTATTAATAATTCTATTATGCCTTTATCAAATTCCTAGAAATCACCATTTTCTGTATCTCTGAAGTCCCTTCATAAATTTGGGTGATTTTGGCATCACGCATCAAACGCTCCACATGATATTCCTTTACAAAGCCATTTCCACCATGAATCTGAACAGCTTCAACCGTATGTTGCATGGCTGTTTTTGAAGCAAATAATTTTGCCACGGCACTCGATACATCATAGTTATTGCCTTGGTCTTTGTCCCAAGCCGCTTTCATCACCAAATGGCGAGACGCTTCAATATCCACATACATATCCGCCAATTTGAAGGCAATGGCTTGATGGTTGCAAATTTCTGTTCCGAATGCTTTACGTTCTTTTGAATATTTCAACGCCAATTCATAAGCTCCAGCAGCAATTCCAAGTGCTTGTGCCGCAATTCCGATGCGTCCTCCTGAAAGAGTTTTCATGGCAAAAAGAAATCCTGAACCGTCTTGACCAATTCTATTTTCCTTTGGTACTTTCATATCATTGAATTGCAGTGTATGCGTATCACTTCCTCTAATTCCCAATTTATCTTCTTTCGGGCCCACATCAAATCCTGGAGTTCCTTTTTCAACAATAAATGCGTTGATGCCGTGTGAACCTTTATGTTTGTCGGTTTGTGCGATGACTAGATAAACATCGGCTCGTCCACCACTGGTAATCCAATTCTTGGTACCATTGATCAGATAATGGTCTCCTTTGTCAATAGCAGTGGTTTTTTGCGAAGTAGCATCGCTACCGGCTTCTGGCTCGCTTAAACAAAAGGCACCGACATATTCCCCCGTTGCCAGTTTTGTCAAATATTTTTGCTTTTGCTCTTCAGAACCAAATTCTTCCAACCCGTAACATACCAATGAATTGTTTACAGAAACTATCACGGACGCCGAAGCATCAATTTTTGAAAGCTCTTCCATAATCAACACATACGAGATGGCATCCATCCCGCTTCCTCCATATTTTGGATCGACCATGACACCCATGAAACCTAGGGCTCCCATTTTTTTGACGAGTTCTTGTGGAAACTTTTGTTTATTATCTCGTTCTATGACGCCAGGAAGCAATTCGGTCTGTGCAAAAACACGAGCTGCATCTCGAACCAATTTATGTTCTTCTGTAAGGGTAAATTCCATAGTGAAAAATGATTGTTGATTTTATTAATGACGGCAAAGATAAGGCTTTCAGCCTATTTTATCAATTTGAATTACTAATTTTACCATTATGATAAAAAATCACTACATCGTTATCGGGGTTATGTCAGGAACTTCATTGGATGGGATTGATTTGGCATACCTGTCCTTTACTTATAGTGATGTATGGGAATTTAAGGTCCTTCAATCTGAAACCGTTCCATATCCTCAAAATTGGCTACATAAATTAAAAAAATTAACGGCCTTTTCGCTTCAAGAATTGAATAAATTGGATGAAGAGTATATCATTTACTTAAGTGAAGTCATTAACAAATTCAAAACAAAGCATCAACTTTCCAACATCGATGCCGTATGTTCTCATGGTCATACGGCTTTGCATCAACCGCAAAATGGAGTGACCTACCAAATCGGGAATTTGCCAAAATTGGCTTCCTTGATTAATCAAAAACTTGTCTGTGATTTTAGAGTTGAGGATGTTGCACTCGGTGGACAAGGTGCACCTTTGGTTCCCATTGGAGATAAATTGTTGTTTTCTGATTACGATTTTTGTTTGAATCTTGGAGGTTTTGCAAATATTTCAACTAACATCGAAGGCAAAAGAATCGCTTATGATATTTGTCCGGTCAACATCGTGTTGAATCATTATGCCAATCAACTGGGATTTGATTTTGATGACAAAGGAAAGCAGACATCAACAGGAAAAATTCATCAAGCATTATTGGACGCGTTGAACTCTTTGCCATTTTATAAGATAGGATTTCCTAAATCTTTAGGCTTGGAATGGGTACAAAAGGAAATTTTTCCTCTACTAGATTTGTTTCATCTTAAGATTGAAGATATTTTAAGAACTTTTGTGGAGCATATATCAATTCAAATAGCACGAGAAATCAACAAAAAATGCAATGCTTCAGTTTTAGCAACAGGAGGAGGCGTACACAACGATTTTTTGATGGAGCGACTTAAAATTCACACAAAGAATACGATAGAAATTCCAGATAAAAATATCATTGAATTCAAGGAAGCCTTGATTTTTGGATTTTTGGGAGTTCTAAAATTGCGCCAGGAGATCAATTGTTTAAGCAGCGTCACTGGGGCTTCCAAAGATCATTCTTCCGGCAAAATTTATTGTCCATAAAATTGTTGCAAAATTTATAGATACCGATTTTTAGTTTTTATATTTGTTCCAGAATAACTGCCAATGAAAGATTTACTTCAAAAGTACGAAGACAAAGAACCAGAAATCATATTTAATTGGAAAGACCCCGAAACAGAAGCCGAAGGATGGACAGTGATCAATTCGCTTCGTGGTGGAGCAGCTGGCGGAGGAACTCGAATGCGAAAAGGATTGGATATGAATGAAGTTTTGTCGCTTGCGAAGACTATGGAAGTAAAATTCACCGTATCAGGACCGTCCATTGGTGGCGCAAAATCAGGCATTAATTTCGATCCACGCGACCCCCGGAAAAAAGGTGTCTTGCAACGATGGTATAAAGTTGTTTCCCCGCTTCTGAAAAGTTATTATGGAACTGGTGGTGATCTGAACGTCGATGAAATCCATGAAGTCATTCCCATTACAGAGGAAAGTGGTGTTTGGCATCCTCAGGAAGGTGTTTTTGAAGGACATTTTAAGCCCACCCAAGCTGATAAAATCAACCGAATCGGCCAATTGCGTCATGGTGTGATAAAGGTTATTGAGAACCCAAAATACTCACCAGATGTTCGACGAAAATACACGGTTGCCGATATGATTACAGGCTTTGGGGTTGCCGAAGCGGCCCGCCATTTTTATGAAATTCATGGTAATTCCATTGTTGAAAAGCGCGCTGTGGTTCAGGGATTTGGGAATGTTGGAGCTGCGGCAGCATTTTATCTTGCCCAAATGGGTGCCAAAGTGGTAGGGATTATTGATATTGTTGGTGGTTTGATAAAAGAAGAAGGTTTTACATTGGATGAAATAACAGAATTGTATTTGGATAAAACCGGAAACAATTTAGTAAGCGATCATTTAATTCCATTTCAGACCATCAACGAAAAAATTTGGTCACTTAAAACGGAAGTGTTCGCCCCTTGTGCAGCCTCCAGATTGATTACTCGTAAACAGGTCGATCAATTGATAAATACTGGACTGGAAGTGATTTCATGTGGCGCCAATGTGCCATTTGCCGATAAAGAGATTTTCTTTGGTCCCATCATGGAATATACCGATAATAAGATCAGTCTTATTCCGGATTTCATTTCCAATTGTGGAATGGCCAGGGTTTTTGCTTATTTTATGGAGAAGAAAGTACAGATGACGGACGAAGCCATTTTCAACGACACGTCCAACCGTATCAAACAGGCGATTGAAAAAGTGTATTCTAAAAATCAGAGTAAAACTGGCATTAGCGAAACTGCCTTTGAAATCGCATTAAGTCAACTTATATAAACAGACCATTTTATGGAAACCATTATCATTTTAGTATTCGTTTTTGGTTATTTGGCCATTACATTGGAGCATAACCTGAAAATCGACAAATTGATCCCAGCACTTATCATGATGGCAATCAGTTGGGCATTGATTTCATTAGGTCTTGATGCTTTTCCACATTGGTTTGATTCTGCCAATCTCAATCTCTTGGAAAATTTTGGAACGATGGTACATGAGGAGAAAATGGAACTCATGGAAGAAACGCTTCTGCATCATTTAGGAAAGACGGCCGAAATTTTGGTATTCCTTCTCGGAGCCATGACCATTGTTGAAATCATCGATTATTTTGATGGATTTTCAACCATAAAGAACTTCGTAAAAACTAAAAAGAAAACAAAAATTCTCTGGATATTTTCAATTTTGGGATTTGTATTATCTGCCATTATTGACAATCTTACTGCCACCATCGTTTTGATATCAATTCTTCAAAAAATTGTGAAAGAACGGGAAATGCGTATTTGGTATGCAGGACTTATTATTATTGCGGCCAATGCTGGAGGTGCTTTTTCACCAATTGGAGATGTTACGACCACGATGTTATGGATAGGTAAAAAAGTGACCACAAGTCATTTGTTTGTCTACCTATTTCTTCCTGCTGCAGTCTGCATGGCGTTGCCAACATTCATTGCGTCTTTTATGGGTGTTTTTAAAGGACAATTGACTGAAGAGGAGGAAGTGGAAGAATTGCCAAAAAACAAGTTCAGTTCAATTATGCTATATTTAGGGTTAGGAGCCATTGTTTTTGTGCCAATCTTTAAGTCCATCACACATTTGCCACCTTATGTTGGGATGATGCTGTCGCTTGGTGTGGTTGCTATATTTGCAGAAATGTACAGTAACGCAAAATTCAGTATTTCCGATTTCAATGCAACAGAAGAAGAGGTAGAAGGGCATCATAGTCCGGTGCATCATTCCTTATCAAAAATAGAGTTGCCGAGTATTCTTTTCTTCTTGGGAATTTTAATGGCAGTGGCAGCTCTGGAATCACTCGGAATTTTATTCGAATTTGCAACCACCTTACAAGACCATATGCCAATGCTCGGTACCGAATTGCACCATGCAGGTGTCTCCGATTTGGTAATCTTATTATTAGGGGTTGCTTCAGCCGTTATTGATAATGTGCCTTTGGTAGCTGCGAGTTTAGGGATGTTTACGGAGCCAATCGACAATGAACTATGGCATTTTGTAGCATATTCCGCCGGAACGGGAGGCAGTATGTTGATCATTGGTTCTGCTGCTGGAGTAGTCGCTATGGGGATGGAAAAAATAGATTTCTTTTGGTATTTGAAAAAGATTTCATGGCTGGCGTTGATAGGGTTTTTAGCAGGTGCCGTCACTTTTATGTTTACGAGAACAATATTTTGATTGATATACTTAAGTTAAATTAAAGACGTTAATACACTTAAAACCAATAAAACTATATGATGTTACAAGATAGCATTCAGAATGGATCTTCAATGATTCAAGACGGGGAACCTGTTAAAAAAACACTATCAATTATCGAGTTGATAAGCAGTGGCGGAACTGCAGGTATGATTATTATGACAGTATTGTTCGTACTTCTTGTGGTAGCCATTTATATTTATTTTGAGCGTTTGTTTGCCATTAAGGATGCGTCAAAAATAGATGCCAATTTCATGAACCAAATAAAGGATCACGTTAGCAATGGCAAAATTGATTCCGCACAAATTTTATGTGCACAACAAAACTCACCTGTGTCGAGACTTATTAACAAAGGCATTACGCGTATTGGCAAGCCTTTGGAAGACATCAATACGGCTATTGAAAATGCAGGTCGTTTGGAGGTTTACAATCTTGAAAAAAATGTGAGTGTTCTTGCCACTATTTCTGGTGTTGGCCCTATGATTGGCTTTCTTGGAACCGTTATAGGAATGATTTCATCCATTTTTGAAATAGCCAATGCAGGAGGACAAATAGATATCAAGCAGTTATCGGACGGTCTTTACACAGCGATGACCACAACTGTCGGCGGATTGATTGTTGGCATTGTGGCCTATATGGCATACAATCATTTGGTTGTCAAAACCGATAAGGTCATATATCAGATGGAAGCCAATTCCTTGGAATTTTTAGATCACTTAAACGAGCCGATATAAGTATTTAGCCATCAGTCGCAGTATTCAGCATTTTATATCGAATAATTTGTGAGAATTCGTAAAATCCGTGTCAAATAAAAAAGAAGATAGAATACTTATAATTCAAATCCATGAAGATAAGAGGAAGAAATAAAGTAACACCAGAATTCAATATGTCGTCCATGACGGATATTGTGTTTTTGTTATTGATATTTTTCATGTTGGCATCAACTTTGGTCAGCACTAATGCCATCGACATTTTGTTGCCAAAAGCGAGTGGCAAGACTGAAAATAAAAAATCAGTTGCCGTTAGCATAACAAAAGATTTAAATTTTTACATCGATAAAAAGCTTGTTGGCGAAAGTGTTTTAGAATATGAATTGAAAGCCGCTTTGGAAAATCAACAGGAACCAACAATTGTGTTAAGAGCTGAAAAATCTGTGGCAGTGGAAAATGTTGTTAAAGTCATGGACATTGCCAACAGAAATAAATTCAAGGTAATTTTGGCAGTTCAGCCAATCAATTAAAATGAAATATCTAGAAACGCAACACGAACGCAATTCAGCAAAAATAACCACCTTAATTGTGGCTATTTTAATCCTGCTTTTATTTGTCGTTGGCAATAGTTATATGGATCCACCTTTGGAATATGGTGTCGCCGTAAATTTTGGTAATTCTGAAGTTGGCAGTGGAAATATTCAACCTTTGGAACCTGTAAAGTCAGAACCGCGTGAAGTGATAGAAGAACCAAAGGTGAAAGTGACCAAAGTAGAGGAAAAAGCACAACCTAAAAAATCTGAAACTCAAGCTGAAAAAGTATTAACCGAAGACAATGAGGAAGCCATTGCCATGAAAAAGCAGAAAGAAGCTGCAGATTCAAAAGCTAAAGCTGATGCCAAAGATAAAGCAGAAATTGAACGTGTACAGCGAGAGAAGGAAACGACTGAAGCAAAAAAGCAAAAGGAAGAAGCTGATAAAAAGGCCAAATTGGATGCTTTGATAGGCGGCGTTAAAAAATCGGATGGAAAAACGACAGGAGGAGAAGGCGATGATGGAAAACCTGGGGATAAAGGCCAATTGAACGGCGATCCTTATGCGCCAAGTTATTTTGGTGATCCAGGGAATGGTAGTGGAGGCAATGGGAGTGGTTATGGATTGAGAGGTCGAGGCAAGCCAACCAACAGCAAAGTAGTTCCAGATTGTGATGAAGAAGGCCGTGTGGTGGTAGAAATCCATGTGAATAGAGAAGGAAAGGTGGTCAATGCCATTCCCGGTAAAAAGGGAACAACGGGAAATATATGTCTTTATGAAGCTGCAAGAAAGACCGCAATGTCCTATAAATGGCCTGCAGATTCAAAAGCTCCTACCGATCAAGTAGGTTTTGTAAAAATTGACTTTAGTGTTACCCAATAAATGACCTATCAAGATACAGTCAACTGGATGTTCAAGCAGTTACCAATGTATCAAAATCAAGGTAAATCTGCATACAAAGATAATCTTGATAATACGTATCAACTGGCAGACTATCTCCAGCATCCCGAAAACGGTTTTAAAAGTATTCATGTTGCTGGCACCAATGGAAAAGGTTCCACAAGCCATATGTTGGCGTCCATTTTTCAAGAAGCAGGTTATAAAGTCGGATTATACACCTCGCCACATTTAAAGGATTTTAGGGAACGCATCAAAATTGATGGCAAGGAAATCAGTAAAAAGTCTGTTGTTGATTTTATTGAAAAGCATCAGACCTTTTTTGAAACCCATACGCTTTCATTTTTTGAAATGACTGTTGGAATGGCTTTCGATTATTTTTCCAAAGAACAGGTTGACTTTGCCATCATAGAAGTTGGACTTGGCGGACGATTGGATTCTACCAATATCATCACGCCATTGGTTTCAGTAGTAACAAATATTGGTTTGGACCACACTCAATTTTTAGGGACTACTCTTGAAGCCATTGCAAAAGAAAAAGGAGGCATCATCAAGTCAAATATTCCCGTGGTAATTGGAGAAACACAAACTGAAACCAAATCAGTATTTATGGAATTGGCGAAAAAAAATCATTCCCAAATTCATTTTGCAGATAAAGAAATATCAAATGTTTATAAAAGTGATTTAAAAGGTTATTACCAGAAGAAAAACATCAAAACAGTGCTCCAAACCATAAAAATCATTCAGAGCAAAGGCTTTGAGATTTCAAAAAAAAATATTGAAAACGGACTGTTGAAGGTTGTGAAAAATACGGGATTGCAAGGTCGTTGGCAAATTCTTCAGGAACAACCCAAAGTTATTTGTGACATTGCACACAACAAAGAAGGCTTGTCTTATGTGATGCAACAACTCAAAGACGTAACCTATCAACATTTACATATGGTCTTTGGTGTGGTCAATGATAAGGATGTGGATTCAATTTTACCAATCCTATCAAAAAATGCGACATACTATTTCTGCAGACCAAATATTCCTCGAGGTCTGGATGTAGAAGAACTTCGACTCAAATTCGTGTCAAATGGATTTTCAGGTAAATCCTATACGAGTGTCGAGGATGCTTTAAATAATGCAAAAGCGAAGGCCAACAAAGAAGATTTAATATATGTTGGAGGGAGCACGTTTGTAGTCGCGGAGATTATTTGATTATTTTCAAAAATTTCTTTTGCGAAATGAAAAACTAATCTATATTTGCAGTCCGATAACGAAGGGCGATTAGCTCAGCTGGTTCAGAGCACCTCGTTTACACCGAGGGGGTCGGGGGTTCGAACCCCTCATCGCCCACAAATCGAGAAAAAGTTCATACATTTGTGTGAACTTTTTTGATAAGTAATAGGTCCATTAACTCAGTTGGTTCAGAGTGTCACGTCGACAACGTGGAAGTCACTGGTTCTCCCGAAGCTTCGGGACAGTATGGACAGGGTTTTTAAGTTCTTTTAAGGTTTGTTTATTAAAAATATTTGGTCCATTAACTCAGTTGGTTCAGAGTGTCACGTCGACAACGTGGAAGTCACTGGTTCGAATCCAGTATGGACCACATCAAGCGCAATCCCAATGTCGGTGACATTGGGATTTTTGTTTTCGGCAAACCCAAGCCGAAAGGCTTGAAGGTTTTCCGGGAACAAAAAAACCAAAGTGCTTTTCGCACTTTGGGATTGCATTTGCCGCAGTGGAACTTTTCTGGAACAACGAAGTTAATCCAGGCATCTACCAAAGCCGCAGGCTTGAAGGTTTGCCGAAAACAAAAATTTCTAAGTGCTTTTAGCACTATGGGATTGAATTTGGGGAAGCGGGACTCATCTAGAGCAGCGTAGCTAATCCCGTATGCATAAAAATCCGCTAGACTTAAAGGTCTGCGGAAACGCATTCAATCTTAAGAAAAGAAGTCAATCCAGATTTTCTGTTTAGAAAAAGATAGGATTTTATGTTATAAAACTTCCAAAATTCGCTCCAAAGCCATACCACGTGAGCCTTTAATGAGCATAAATTTGTCCTTGACTGGATTGTTTGTCAACTCTTGCCTTAGGTCGTTGAAAGTTTCAAATTTTCTGATATTGGGGCCATTGCTGTGGGTCTTATAGAAATTCTTTCCTACTAGAAATGTTTGACCAATCCTATGTGCTTTGAGATAATCCACAATATATTGGTGTTCAGTTTCTGCTGTTGCACCCAACTCAAACATATCTCCCAAAAAAATCACTTTATTGTCGTTATCCAATTGGTCAAAATTTTCCAACGCTGCCATCATGCTCGTCGGATTTGCATTGTAGGCATCCATTAGGATGGTGTTGCTGCCTTTTACCAAAATTTGAGATCGATTGTTGGTCGGATGATAACTTTCGATGGCAGAAATAATGTCGTCGGAATCCACTTTAAAATAAGAGCCGACTCCAATCGCCACTGCAATGTTATTGAAATTATACATTCCCGTCAATTGACTATTGATTATGCATTCATTGTATTTGAGCTTTACGTGAGGTTGTGAACTCACAAGCTCTAGGTTAGCATCCACAGAGGTGATCAATCCAAAATGATACAGGTTATCATAACCCAAGGTTTGTTTCACTTGAATTTCATCATTTTCATTTACGAAAACAGTTTTTTGATGGCTTTTTAAATAATCATATAACTCTGATTTGGCTTTGATAACGCCTTCAACGCTTCCGAATCCTTCAAGGTGTGCTTTCCCAAAATTGGTAATCAAACCATAATCAGGTTGGGCTATTTCGCAAAGTAATTCTATTTCCTTTGGATGATTGGCACCCATTTCAATAATCGCAATGTCCGTTTTATCAGTGATTCGCAACAATGTCAATGGCACTCCGATATGATTATTTAGGTTTCCCTGGGTTGCTGTCGTATTGAATTTTTTTGAAAGGACGGAGTTAATCAATTCCTTTGTGGTAGTTTTACCATTACTTCCAGTCAAAGCAATGATTGGGATGAGCATTTGGTTGCGATGGTAGTTCGCTAGCTTTTGAAGCAACTTCAGTACATCATCAACCAAAATACATCGGTCGCTTTCAAATTGTTTTTCATCTACAATACAAAATCGAGCGCCTTTTTCCAATGCTTGCTGTGCGAAGGTATTTCCATTGAAATTATCCCCTTTGAGTGCGAAGAACAGGCAATTTGGTTCTATTTTTCGAGTATCCGTACAGACCGAATCACATTGAAGATAGTATTTGTAGAGTGTCTTTATATCCATAAACTAAAAGTAATAAAAAAGTCCCAACACAAATGGTTAGGACTTTCAATATTATATTAAAATTAACGAAATTAATTTTTCGATTTATTTGGTGTTTCTGATTTAGAACCTACTCTAGACATGGCACATCTAAATCCGATATAATCGGTAG
>JBDSFP010000373.1:0-2910 GCA_039919415.1 Aquaticitalea sp.
GATTCGGAGGCTCCGTTGGGCTGGAAGGGCCCACAGTTGCCACGGGAGCGGCGATTGGTTCCAACATTTCCAAGTTGTTCCATATGAACCAAAATACGCGCAATCTGTTAGTTAGCTGTGCGGCGGCTGGTGCTATGTCTTCAATTTTCAAGGCACCTATTGCTGCCATCGTTTTTGCCATAGAAGTGTTCAGTCTCGATTTGACCATTGCCTCGATGTTGCCACTTTTATTGGCGTCACTTTCAGCCATTTTGACCTCTTACTTCTTTTTTGGTGATGATGTCTTGCTACCCTTTAGGATTGAAGATAGTTTTAGACTTTCCGATGCACCTCTTTATGCGCTTTTGGGGGTGGTCGCTGCCTTTGTGTCTATGTACTTTACTATAGTTTATGACAAGATCCAGAATTTTTTCGATGGTATAGATTCTGCAGTTAAAAGATTGCTACTTGGTGGCTGTGTACTCGGCGTTTTGATTTATTTTATTCCACCACTCTATGGGGAAGGTTTTGACGTGATCAACAATCTTATTGCGGGTAATCCTGAAAAGGCCCTTGAGAACAATATTTTTCATTTGGATTTAAGTAATGTTTGGCTGATGATTGCACTTTTAGCGGGATTGGTGTTTTTCAAGATCATCGCAAGTGCCATGACCTTTGGAGCCGGTGGTGTGGGCGGAATTTTTGCACCGACTCTTTTTATGGGAAGTCTCATGGGTAATTGTTTTTCCAAGATCATCAACTCCAGTGGACTTACCAATCATCCCGTGTCAGAGAGCAATTTTACATTGGTTGGCATGGCTGGATTATTAGCAGGAGTTTTACATGCACCATTGACCGCCATCTTTTTGATTGCAGAGCTAACCGGTGGCTATGATCTATTCATCCCGTTAATGCTTACGGCGGCTATTTCGTTTGGAATAACCAAATATTTCCATCCTCATTCGGTGTATACGATGGAATTGGGGCGAAAAGGGGAATTGATTACCCATGATAAAGACCACGCAGTTTTAACATTGATGGACATCAATAAGGTCATCGAGACCAATTTCATCAGGATCAAAACCACCATGACTTTAGGAGAGATTGTGCATGAAGCGGTCATAAAATCCAGTCGTAATATATTTCCCGTGATTGATGAGGTAACAAACAAGCTCAAGGGCATAATTCTTTTGGATGACATCAGGCCCATCATGTTTGACCAATCACTTTATAAAGAAGTCTACGCAAGGGATGTGATGCATAGTCCGCCCGATGTTATCGACATCGAGAAAGATAGAATGACAGACATCATGAAGACATTTCAAGATAGCGATGCGTGGAACTTACCTGTGGTCAAAAATGAACTTTATGTTGGCTTTATCTCAAAATCCAAACTATTGACCATGTACCGTCGTAAACTCATCAACATAACACAATCGTGAAGTATATTATTATCATTTTAGCCATTCTTTCGCTGGGCAGCATCGCCACAGGATTTCTTTTGGAAAATATCTATTCACAAAAAATGATAGGATTTGGGTGCGTTGGACTTTTCATCATCGTGTTTCCATTATTCTCCTGGTACCGCTGGAAAGATAAAAACATGAGCGACTATTTGCTTACAAATGAAAACCTGGAGAAAATGCGCAAACGTCAGGAATCGGAAAAAAAGAATCTTAAATGATTTGAAATCTCTCAATTCAAATTCCGTTTTTCAATAAAAAAGCGCTTTAATAATTTTGAAGCTTCCTCGGCCATCACACCACCAACCAAAACTGTTTTTGGATGTAATTTGGTATTCAAGGCGATGCAACCACGCTCATCATCCTTCGCAGCATAAACGATTTTTGAAATTTGGCTCCAATACAAAGCACCAGCGCACATTTGGCATGGTTCCAAGGTAACGTATAGTGTGCAATTGTGGAGATATTTGCCTCCCAAAAAATTGGAAGCTGCTGTGATTGCCTGCATTTCGGCATGCGCCGTGACATCCACTAAAAGTTCGGTCAGATTATGGGTGCGTGCAATGATCCGATTGTCAATGACGATGATTGCTCCCACAGGAATTTCGCCTTTTTCATACGCAACTTCGGCTTCCTGTAAAGCTTTCTTCATAAAATAGATATCATCAAAAGGTTCTAGCATGGTTGAAATTTAAAAATGGTCGACATTCAAAAATACAAATTCATATGCTACATTTGTAAACACATGGGAAAATTGTTAGAGCATATCCATACCCCTTCTGATTTACGAAAACTAAATCAAGAAGATTTAACGCTTCTGGCCAAAGAATTACGCCAATTCATTATCAATATTGTGGCGACCAAAGAAGGTCATTTAGGTGCCAGTCTCGGTGTTGTTGAATTAACTATTGCCTTACATTATGTATTTAATACACCAGATGATTTATTGGTTTGGGATGTTGGACATCAAGCGTATGGACATAAAATCCTGACGGGACGAAAAGAAATTTTCCATACGAATCGACAACTCGGTGGCATCAGTGGATTTCCCAAACGGAATGAAAGTGAGTTCGACACTTTTGGCGTTGGGCATTCGTCCACGTCTATTTCTGCGGCTTTGGGAATGGCGATTGCCTCCCAATTAAAAGGTGAAGACAGACATCATATTGCGATTATTGGCGATGCGTCCATTGCAAGCGGAATGGCATTTGAAGGCTTGAACCATGCAGGTGTGACCGATGCAAATTTATTGGTAATCTTAAATGACAATGCCATTGGGATCGACCCAAGTGTAGGTGCCTTAAAACAATATTTGACCAATGTCAAAAAAGACACCGAAAAACAGGATAATATCTTTGAGGCACTCAATTTTGACTATTCGGGCCCTATTGATGGTCATGATCTTGACAAATTAATTTCGGAGCTTGAACGCTTGAAAACGGTCAAAGGCCCAAAATTTCTACATGTC
>JBDSFP010000410.1:0-4619 GCA_039919415.1 Aquaticitalea sp.
TTTTCCAAATTGATAAACACTTCCTCACGTCGTTCCTTACGTCTGTTTTCGGCAAACATTGGATATATGGCTACATCGCCATTTTCGTGAAAACTGACCCAATTATTTGGAAAAATGGAATCTGGTGTGTCCATCAAAATATCATCCTGCTCCACAAAGACCTTGACACCTACTGAACGTAATTTCTCGACAAACGCGTCGAATTCCACTTGTGCCTTAGCATTGATTTCGACGTTTTTAAGATCCAAATCTTCCTGAAAATAATTGTTGACTGCCGTTTGCTCATTCATCCTAAAACGTATGGGACGTAACATCAAAATGGTATTTGTGGTCTGGTGCATGGCAAAGGTATTTATTAGGACAAAATTAGTTTAAAATGCTTAAGTTTATATGTAAATTCTCCAAAATGAAAAAACTTCTTTTAATCCTCCTGATTTCAGGTTCATGCATGGCTCAAAAAACAACCAACTCCAAAGATTTTATAACCGTTTTTGAAACGAGTAAGGGTTTCGAAACCGCGACCTACGAGCAGACCATTGAATACTATAGGGATTTGGCCAAAACCTATCCACAAATTTCCATGGATTCCATTGGCGAAACCGATTCAGGAAAACCCTTGCACCTCATCACATTAAATCCTGACAACGATTTTGATTTTGAAACCATTCGAAAAAACAAACGTATTTTACTCATCAATAACGGCATCCATCCTGGCGAACCTGACGGAATTGATGCGACGATGATGCTCTTTCGGGATATTGTTCAAGGTAAGATTGAGATGCCAACACACACTGTTTTGGTGACGATTCCGATTTATAATATTGGCGGAAGTCTTAATAGGAATTCCACGACCAGAACAAACCAAAATGGTCCAGAGGAATATGGTTTTAGAGGAAATGCACGGAATTATGATTTGAATCGGGATTTTATAAAATCGGATACTAAAAACGCTCGAACCTTTGCACAAATCTTACATAAGGTACAGCCAGATGTGTTTATCGACAATCATGTAAGCAATGGGGCGGACTATCAATATGTACTGACGCATCTCTTTACCCAGCATGACAAACTCGGAGGCAACTTGGGAACCTATCTACATGAAGAAATGATGCCAACGTTGGAGCAAAAATTGGCTGACCAACATTGGGACATCACGCCTTATGTCAATGTTTTCAATCAAGTTCCGGAAATCGGTTTCAGTCAATTTTTAGATTCGCCAAGATATTCCACAGGTTACACGACTTTATGGAACACCTTGGGAATGATGGTCGAGACGCACATGCTCAAACCTTACAAGCAACGTGTGGAAGGTACATATGAATTGATGAAAAGTATGTTGGAAATTGTTGAGCATGATTCTGAAAAAATCAAGATCTTGAGAGCGAATGCGTTTGTCACCTTTCAAAATTCAAAGACTTACACACTCGATTGGGAAGTAGACACCACCAAATCCTCCACCTTGCATTTTAAAGGATTTGAAGGCAAAATGATTCCAAGTGAAATCACAGGAAAAGACCGTTTAAAATATGACCGAAGCAAACCTTTTACCGAGGATGTTGCGTATCAAAATTATTTCAAACCAAAACTTGAAGTTTCCGTGCCAAAAGCCTACATCATTCCTCAAGGCTGGTGGACTATCATTGAACTTTTAAAGCTGAACCAAGTGGAAATGATACAGTTTGAAAACGACACCACCTTAACAATCGAAAGTTCTAAAATTGAAAGTTATGATACGAGAAAAGAACCCTTCGAAGGTCACTATCAACATTACAATACCAAAATCGCGACTTCCGCAAAAGAACTGAATTTCAAAAAAGGCGATTGGTACATTCCTACAAAGCAACCTGCTTTTCGATATCTCATGGAAACCTTGGAACCTCAAGCTCTCGATTCGTTCTTCAATTGGAATTTTTTCGACACCATTTTACAACAGAAAGAAGGATTTTCCCCTTATGTTTGGGAGGACATGGCTTCTGATTTATTAAAGAACAATGCAGCATTAAAAACAGAATTTGAAACCAAAAAGAAAGCCGAACCAGAGTTTGCAACCGATTGGTATGCACAGTTGGATTGGTTGCATAAAAGAAGTCCGAATTATGAGTTGGCACATTTGCAGTATCCGGTTTACAAGGAAAATTGAATATGACTTTTTCAAAAAAAATAAATGATCTTCGTTTAACAGTCGATATAGTCAATTGAAACTAAACAAATTTTAAAGTTGTATGCAACTACGGTAAAAAAAATAGTTTACACTTTTTAGTAGCAATTTGATTTGAAAAACAAATTACCATACCTTGGAAATAAACAATAATTTCTGCAACTTATTTCTACAAAGTTTGTCTAATTAACTATATGGATTATAAAAACGAAAATGGTTTTACCGACAAATACATGATTGAAAAGGTATTGGGCGGAAACAAAGATGCATTTTCGACCATTATTACAAATACAGAAAGTTTAGTCGCGCAAATTGTTTTCAAAATGGTCGCAAATAAAGAGGACAGAAAAGACATTGCCCAAGATATCTATCTAAAGACGTTTAATAAACTCGAGAGTTTTAAATTTCAATCCAAACTTTCCACATGGATTGGTCAAATCGCTTATAATACCTGCTTAAATTATCTTCAAAAGAAAAAACTAATATTCCTGGAATATAATTTTGAAAACAAAACTCAAGACGAAGTATTGGAAAATTTTAGTAATAAAGTAAAATTAGATAATGAAACCGAAAAACAACTTTTTCAAAAAGAACTTTCAGAAATCTTAACTATTGAAATAGAAAAACTTTCACCGATTTACAAAGTTTTGCTCAACCTTTATCATAACGAAGAATTGAGTTATATAGAAATATCTCAGATAACTCAACTTCCGGAGGGAACTGTGAAAAATTATTTATTCAGAGCCAGAAAAACTCTTAAAGAAAATTTATTACTCATACATAAAAAAGAAGAGTTATGAAAAACAAACATATAAATGAACTAGAAATACAACAATATGTATGGTGTAAAGATGATTGTGCTATCATTGTAATTAAGCATATAAATCACTGCCAAAAATGCAAAGCTGAAGTTGAGATATACGAATTATTATTTGCTGAAATTAAGAAGGAACCAAATCCCGTTTTTGAATTTGACATTGCAAGTTTGGTCATGCAACAGTTACAAGAAAAACAGAATTTTTCAATTGATAAATATTTAATTACCCTATTATCAGGCGTTTCAATAACCGTCTTGTCAATTTTGATT
Source organism: Aquaticitalea sp. (assembly GCA_039919415.1). Classification (GTDB taxonomy): domain Bacteria; phylum Bacteroidota; class Bacteroidia; order Flavobacteriales; family Flavobacteriaceae; genus JBPOFM01. The sequence continues at coordinate 3,246 of JBDSFP010000410.1, forward strand.
TATTTAACCAATAAATATTTTCCAACTGTTTTTAATGGAAATTCTACGATACAATTTTCACTCGTTTTGGTGACGATTATTCTAATTTCCATTTTTGTATATATTGATATGAATAAAAATTATCAAAATAAAATGAATTTTTATTGATTTTTTTGCAACATTAATAAAGGTTCGCGGTCTAATTTAATATAACCAAAATTTAAAAAATGAGAACTTCTTTCTTAGCAATTATTTCTAATGTTTCAACATTCATTGGAAACGCACAAAGTGATAGCATTCCAATTATAGACAAAGATATTCAGGTGATGATTGGAGTGATAATTTTAATTGCCCTAATCGCATTTACCGTTTTAAGCATCATAAAACGTTGGATGGATTACCGCCTTAAAAACAAATTAATTGACAAGGGGCTTTCTGAAAACATAATTAAATCTATTTTAGAAGATGGCACAACTAGAAATAAAAATTCAAATATTAAGTGGTCAATTCTTTTAGCAGCGGTGGGAATCGCTCTTACAATTATTAATTACACACTTCCTTTAGGCATTCATTCCATAGCAATTATGACATTTAGTATATCCGCAAGTTTTCTAATTTATTACTTCTTTTTAAAGTATACGGATAAACAAAACTAATTAAAATAGTATTTAATAAAGAATTCATTTTTAATAAGTGAATCTCGATTACACACGATAATTTCAATATAGTTTCCCTTTTTTTCGAATTTAATTCAATTGATCAATTAAAATAATTGGTTGCTATTAGAAAGTATTGCCCATTTTCAAGAATTAAAAACAGTATTAATAAATCTTAAAATAACCAGAAAACATGAAAAATATAATATCAATACCAATCGCAAAAGCTAAGGTTAGAACAATAAACTTAAAAAATATTTTATCCGTAATGTTTGTTTTTATAACTGCATTATCATTTGCACAGAAAGACACAAAAGAAAGTATGATCGCTCCTGAAAAATTGCGACAGGATTTTCAAATATTGAGAGTCTCTCTTGAAGAAGGATATCCGGGAATATACAGGTATAACTCAAAAATAGTTATCGACTCTATATTTAATTCATCTGAAAAACAGCTTCAAAAAGAAATGTCGGAACGGGAATTCTATTTGTTCCTAAGTAACGTAGTTATGCAACTTCGCGATGGCCATATGGATGTTTATCCCACTGAAAAAACGCGCGATAAATTGGCAATTAATAAATGTTCCATTCCTTTCCAAGCTTTTATTTCTGGAAAAAAAATGTATGTTCAAAAAAATTATTCAAACCTCGATGACAAAGAACTATTAGGGGCAGAAATAATTTCGATTAACGACCAGCCAGTTTCCTCATTCATTTCCGATATTTTAAAAATATGCAGT
>JBDSFP010000423.1:0-5537 GCA_039919415.1 Aquaticitalea sp.
CGAAAATCCAAACCTTTGGTCAGCATTTGTGTGCCAACCAAAATATCAACTTCCTGCTGCTCGAAAGCCGTTATGATTTTTTCGTATCCATATTTGCCTCGTGTGGTGTCCAGATCCATTCGTGCAACTTTATAGTTAGGAAACAGTACTTTGACCTCCTCCTCAATCTGTTCGGTTCCAAAGCCCTTGCTATCCAATTCAGTGCTTCCACAGGCCTGACAATTTTGGAGCATCGTCGTATGATAACCGCAATAATGGCAACGCAATTGGTTGCGATATTGATGATAGGTCAAGCTGACATCACAATTGGGACATTGTGGCGAATGGCCACAAGTATTGCATTCCACAATGGGCGAAAATCCTCGTCTATTTTGAAACAGAATGATCTGATTGCCCTCTTTTAAGGTTTCTGTCATTTCCTCCAACATTCGGTCGCTAAAATGTCCTTTCATCCGTTTTCGTTTGTATTTTTCAGCCAAATCCACCAATTCTATTTCTGGCATCAATACGTCATTAAAACGATAATTGATTTCCACCAAACCGTATTTATTATGTTGCGCATTGTAATAGCTTTCCAAACTAGGAGTGGCTGAACCCAATAGTGTATTCGCCTTGAACAAATTTGCCAACACAATGGCAGCATCGCGGGCATGGTAACGTGGAGCTGGGTCAAATTGCTTAAACGAGGATTCGTGTTCCTCATCCACAATGATCAATCCTAAATCCTGAAACGGTAAAAAAATCGAGGAACGCGCTCCAAGAATGATTTGTGCTTTTGTCTCCTTGTTCAGTACATTGTACCAAACTTCAACACGTTCATGCGACGAATAACGTGAATGATACACCGCTACTTTCTCTCCAAAATATATTTGCAATCGACTGACCAATTGAGTGGTCAAAGCAATTTCGGGTAACAGATACAAAACTTGTTTCCCTTTTGAAATGATCTCTTCTATGAATTTGACATACACTTCTGTTTTTCCGGAAGAGGTGACACCATGCAGAAGCGTAACATTCTGTTTTTCAAAGGATTTTATAATGTCATTTAAAGCTTTTTCTTGGTAAACATTAAGATGTTTTGAAGCTTCGTTTACATCGCCGGAATATTGAATACGGTCTTTTTGTAGTTGATATTCTTCCAGAATTCCTTTATCGATCAAGGTTTTGATGACAGCCGACGAGGCATCACTTTCGTCCGAAAGGTCAGAGATTTTAATTGGTTTTTTTGTTTTGGCAACAATGGAAAACAAGGTCATCACTGCATCACGCTGTTTCGGCGCATTGCTTAGATCTTCCATCAACTTTTGGAGTTTTTCTGGGGAGGAGTAAGACGAATTCAATTTTACAAAACGAACCAATTTCGGTTTGTATTTTTCATAGACCTCCTCTTGAACGTTGATGGCATCCCTTTCCAATAGACGTTTGATGACAGGCAAGACATTTTTTTGATCCAAAATGCCCATAATATCCTGAATCTTGAGCGAGGTTTGATGGTGCAAAGCTTCATACACCAAAAATTCGTCATCTTTTAAATCTTGGTCATCGAGGATTTTTTCATTGTTTTTACTGATCACAGTTTCACTTTCAAGCACAAACGCGCTTGGTAAGGCCGCTCTCATCACCTCTCCCAGCGTACACATATAATAATTTGAAATCCATTCCCAATGTTTTAATTGCTTGAGCGTAACCAAAGGAGTTTCGTCCAGAATCTGATGGATGTCCTTGGCCTCGTAAATCAAGGGTCCCTGGCTGTGAATCTTATGAACGATGGCGGTATAAATCTTGGTTTTCCCAAAAGGAACTGCGACGCGCATTCCAATTTTTAAAAAATCGGATTCAGCTTTAGTAATGCTGTAAGTGAAGGATTTTTCCAATGGAATGGGCAATATGACATCGATAAAATACTGCATGTACTTTGATTATTCAATTGCGCGTTTCCAATATTGGGTCGCATAAAAAAGAGCAATGTAACCCCTAACCTGCAACGTGTTTTTGTTCTCCAATTTTAAACGACATCTATAGGTTTTACCGTTTTGTGGATCTGTGATGCTGCCTTCTTTAAAAGTATTATTTTCCTCTTTCTCCATATTCTTTATGATATTGAGTCCTAAAATTGGTTTGTTATGGTCTTCTCCTTCGCAAAACTTACAGGGCAAATCACGTTTGGAAGAATCGAATATTTCAATGATTTTTCCAAAGACCTTTCCATCCTTTTCATAGATTTCCACAATGGATTTTTCTGCGCCTGTTTCGTCATCTACAGTTCGCCATTTGCCCAAAATACTTTGGGACCTTGCAGGGAATGTCATCAGTAATAAACAAAGAAAAAATAATGATTTCATGAATTTTTTTTAAGGTTTCGCCTTTTCAGCAATCTTAGGGTGGCATTAAATTCAAAACCCAACAAGAGGATATTGGAATTCAACCAAATATAAAACAGTAATATCAACAATGCACCGATGGAACCGTATAACTCATTGTAGGTTGAGAAATAGGTCACATAAATTCCAAAAAGATAGGAAAAAACGATGATTAGAATTGTGGTGAATAGAGCTCCAGCCGAAAAGAATTTGGAGTGCTTGCCTTCTTTCGTTCCAAAATAATAAAGCGTCGCTGTGGCAAGATACACCATGATGACGAAAAAGATATATTTTGCCACTGCCACCATTAAGATTCCTTGCTGCACTGTTTCATATCCTTTTCTGTCGAGTTCATAAAGAATCCGCTTTATGACGTAGAGTTGAACATATCCCAATACTGCAATGGTTACAACCAACAAAAACACCAAAATCACGGCGACTCCCACGGCGTATAAATATTGTCGCACCACACTGCGCGTCAATTGTTGATGATAGGAACTTTCAAAACCCGAAAACAAGGCACTGATTCCATTGGCCATCAGCAACAAAGCAATAATAAAAACAGTTGAAATCAAGCCTGCATTGCCATCGGTATAAATATTCTGAAAAATGTTGTTAAAGAAAAAATCGGAGGTTTGTGGAGGCAAGCTGGAATTGAGAAATTCCCTAAATTCCAATTCAAAACCATCGACTGGAATGTATGGTATGAGAATGATGATAAACAGTAAAAACGGGAAAATAGCCGTAAAAAAACTGAATGCAATAGCACTTGCCCGTGATGTCAAAGCTCCTTTTACAATTCCTTTTCCATAAAGACGCAAAAAATAATAAAGTGTCAGACCTTCCAAGGCTGGAAGTGTTATTTTTTTTAAAAATCGAACGACATTTTTGATGACGGGAATCTTTTCGAGCTTATCCTCGATCTCATCTTCTATATTCTCGTTTGCGTTCTCAGTCATCTTCTAAACAGCCTTTAAACTTAAATCCATATTATAAACGGAATGTGTCAATGCACCAGAAGAAATAAAATCGACTCCGCATTCCGCATATTTAAGGGCTGTTTCTTCGCTGATACCACCAGAGGATTCCGTTTGGCATTTATCCCCAATCAATGCGACTGCCTTTTTGGTGTCATCAAAATCAAAATTGTCTATTAGGATTCTAAAGACACCTTCATTCTTTAATATTTCTTTTATTTCATCAAGATTTCTGGCTTCTACAATGATTTTCAAATCTTTGTCATTATCCGTTAAATACTGAATTGTTTTGGAAATTGCTTTGGTAATGCCTCCAGCAAAATCGATATGATTGTCCTTTAGCATAATCATATCATATAAAGCAAATCGATGGTTTTCTCCTCCTCCAATTTTTACTGCCCATTTTTCCAAAGCGCGAATGCCTGGTGTGGTTTTACGAGTGTCGAGAATTTTGGTATTCGTTCCGAAGAGCAAATCCACAAAAACCTTTGTCTTCGTAGCAATGGCACTCATTCGCTGCATGGCGTTGAGTACCAAACGTTCAGCTTTAAGGATGGATTGTGAAGAACCTTCCACATAAAAGACAATATCTCCAAAACGTACTTCAGAGCCATCTTTGATCAAGGTTTCGACTTTCAGATTTTTATCCACATAATTAAATACCCTTTTTGCAAATTCAACACCAGCGATAATGCCATCTTCCTTTACCAAAAGTTTTGCCTTGCCGGTGGCGTCAATAGGAATGCATGCCAACGAACTATGGTCGCCATCGCCAACATCTTCACGGATGGCGTTGGCAATAATGAGATCTAATTCTTTGTTGAATTGTACTTTTGAAATCATTTGAAAGAATATTTAATGTAAAAGTAACAATTGAAAATCAAAATAATCAAATTCCAAATACCAAATTCCATAGACGAATAAAATTGTAATTTAGCTTTCACAATTGAAATTAACAATTAGACAGGTCACTCACGAGAGAGCTCGACCGGACAAATTATGCAAATCAAACTCCTCGCCATCGGAAAAACCGACAACAAGCAACTTCAAGCCTTAATTGACGATTACCAAAAACGGTTGGGTTTCTATATCAAGTTTGAATTTGAAATCATTCCTGATTTGAAAAAGGTGAAGAATTTAAGTGAAGAGCAGCAAAAACAAAAGGAAGGCGAACTTATTTTGAGCAAACTAAATGCGACTGATGTCCTGATTCTTTTAGACGAAAACGGAAAACAGTTAGATTCCATTGGTTTTTCAGACTATCTTCAAAAACATATGAATTCTGGTATCAAGCAATTGGTGCTTGTCATCGGTGGTCCTTATGGTTTTTCACAAGAAGTCTATGAGAAAGCTTTCGGAAAATTGTCTCTATCAAAAATGACCTTTTCACATCAAATGATTCGTTTGTTTATGATTGAACAATTGTACAGAGGTTTCACTATTTTGAAGAATGAGCCTTATCATCATAGATGACAAATTAGTGTATTAGCTTCCTCAAACCAGTTAAAAAAAAGTTATGGGAGCCCCTAATTTTAAATATTGTGTGAGATAAACTATTATTTGAGTTATTTCAATTGTCATAATCACAATCAGCATTAAAAAGAATAAAACACCTACATTTTCAACGTTATTTTCTATATTGCTTTTCATAACCGATGGTTTAAAATTACACTATTTCATGAAAGAAGATTACTACATAATAAATTGATAGTGAGAAATATAAGAAATAATTTTAACAATTATTAACATTTTATTAAGATTTTTCAAAATATTCTCTAAATTAATATAAAAGGTTTCACATTTGTTCTCAGTAATATAACATTGATATACTATAATCCAACTTTATTCTAGAGCTTTTAGTTTGCTTAAGATTCAATTAATAAATGTGATAAAATCAACTCTACACGTCTATAAAAAAAAGAGCCTCATCATCATGGACAAGGCTTGTTTCCTTTTTCGAAGTTTAAATACAATCTTACTTTTGAATTTAAATTCCTAATTACTGATTACTAAAAAGTTTTATATGTTTCTTTTCGTTTCTTTAATTGAACTTCCAAATCACTGATGGTTTTTTTAATTGCCATTTCGTAATTTTTCTGATTGGAAGAAGCAAAAATTTGTGAACCAGGCAAACTCAATTTAATATTGCAAATTTTACTGTCCACAGGTTCGTTTTTGTCTTCCTTAAAAAACACTTCGG
>JBDSFP010000486.1:0-17403 GCA_039919415.1 Aquaticitalea sp.
TCTTCCAATTTATGACCATTTTGAACGAATATTATGGTGAGGTCTTTATTGTAGGGATTCCTATTCCGATTCAAAAAATCGTTACAAAAGTTGTTGGTGGAATTGGAAAAGTTTTGGGCTATAAAGGCTTTATATCCTGCAAGGGTTAATAAGGCCAACATATAAGCTTTATCCATTGACCATGAGCCATTATCAAGAGTTGACTGATGCACCATTTTTCGAATAAACCAATCACTTTCATACGAACAATTCATCCCGCATTGTCGTGTAGCCCATACTAGAGGTTCGTGCTATTTCTGTCATTAAGTTTAGATGCAAATTACTTCTCCCCGTAAATTACAAGCGCACTTGAGTCAATCAATACATTCCCGTCAGGAAATTTCTGATCAACCAAATCAAATACTTCGCTTTCAATTTTTGACTTCATGTGGTCATCTGCTTTACTTAGAGCGGCGGCAAATGGCGCGGCCACTTCCGTCATCATATTCCAGTAAGCTTCTTTTGTTCCAGAATTTAATTTGCCATGCACTTCGGTTTCAGAAGTTTTTTTCAAGCCTGCTTGTTTAAATATATCAACGATTAACCCACTTTTGGCACAACGAAACATGCCTGGTGCATCGGGAGGTGGTGCAGGCAACTGCATATTTCTATTGATAATGCTTCCAACTGCTGTTACCCAGAAATTCTTTTCAGGAATATTCCAAACCGATGTAGCAATTCTACCACCGGGTTTTAACACCCTTACCATTTCTTTTGCGGCAAGTAACATATCAGGGAAAAACATGAAGCCGAAGCGGCAACTTACCACATCAAATGTGCTGTCAGGAAAGGGAAGCTCGCAAACATCGCAAACACGGGTTTCAATATTTTTGATGCCTCTTTTCGAAGCTTTTTCTCGGGCTATTTCAAGCATATCTTCTGAAAGGTCAGTAAGAGTTACTTTTCCATGCTTCACAAGGCTTGCAATTGTCAATCCCGGTTCGCCAGTTCCAGATGCAATGTCCAGTACCATATCCGTTTCTTTTAATTTCAGCATCTGAATGATTTTATCTCCATTGGGCTTTAAAAAGTCCATGGTCAGGTCATCCCATTTTTTCCAGCCGCGAGAAAATTTATTCCAGGTTGCTTTTTGTTGCTCACGGATGTCTTCCAGTCGTGGTTCCATTTTAATTTGTTTTTGGTTTGTTAATAAATGAATGTATCGATTTTCGTAAAAGTTGGTCGTATGCAATACAAAACGCTATTTCGTAGTATAATCTATATATAGTATTTCCCGTTTAATTTTCCGGAGAAACATATTTTTTTTTCATTGATGTCCGATTAAACTTTTATACCTATTGATTTTGACGACAGCAGTAAGGGATTAGAGTGATTTTAAAATTTTACACCTTGCTAATGCTATAAAAACAATTTTGGATTTCAATGTCAAAAATAATAATCAAATAAAACTAATATCCAAATATTTAAGAATCAAGTCTTTTGTCTTACAGCGCAGCTGTCTTAAGTCTTTATCGGACATTAAATGATTTTTTTTACTCTTGCTAGGCTAATTTCCCAATTTTTTACAACTCTAAACTATGATCGTTCACAAAAAAAATGGCGTTGACAAAAAACAGCTTTCCGTTTTCCCAAAAGTTTCTGAACAGGGTATTGTCGACCATATAAATAATGCTTCCTTCGCCTTTGCGCTCCTCTCCAAAGAGGAGAGAATTGCCCAAATTCTTCACCGCATCGCTTCCGGCAAAGCCATCTACGGGATAAGGTTTTTCGCCCAACCAAGCCACATTATAACCATCTTCCAACAAACTATAGGACTCCTTGCCTTGTTTTAAGGTGAAATAGTTTTTGTCATATCCAAATGCCATCGGATGTGTGATATCCACGTTGCTCTTAAAGATAGCGCCAATGATAAACTCCTTGGCCGATTCACGCTCTCTACTTCCGTAAGGGATGAGATTGGTTTTGACTTTTGTCGTGTCTGTGGGTTTGTTGAGTTTGAGCCCAAAGCCTTTCTTGTCGGCCAAACTTTTCAAGGCTCCATCGATGGCTATGAGCTTGCCACCTTGACTGACCCAATGTTGGATTTTTTCCAAAGCTGCATCGTCCAAAAGTTTGGAATAATACCCATCGGGAAGTATCAATACGTTGTATTTGTCAAGATTTGTTCCCTTTAAATCTGAGGAATTGATAGAGGTCATTGGATAGTGTAATTGCTGCTCGAAGAAATACCAAATTTCGCCATAACTCAAAGAGGAGGTGTAATCACCGGATAATAAGGCAACCTTTGGTTTACCGACCAACTTGACATCGGGCGAGCCAAAGTCAGGGCCGGATTTTGAAAACCCGCCTAAAGTGGCTGTGACAATGCGTTTATGGTTGTTGGCCGTTTCAATGACCTTGTCGTCAAAATTTTCAACCGAAGAATTATCGCCTCTGATGATGATCAACGTGCCTCTATCATAGGTTTTTTCTGGAGTTATGGTCGTGAACGGTTTCTCAGTAAAACGCACTTTTATGTTCTGTTTTAAAAGGTCTGTCAAAAATTCGGCGTCCTGCATGCTGTCCCATTTCGAAATATACCCCGTTGCTTTTACATCTTTGATATTTAAGCTTGGCGTCATGCCTGTATCATTGGTGGAAGCCAGCTTATTCGAAGCGACCGCATCCAAACCATAGGCATATGGAAGGCTCCAAGCGGTAATGTCATAAGTCAAGGAATCGGTCAGTTTGGTTTGTGGTTCGAACAGAACTTTGACCATTTTTCCTTTGGGCTGGTTGGTGCTTACCACCAAATCTTCAGATGTGGCATTCATCGTTCCATCTTTGCTCGATGCATAGTTATAACCGTTCACTTTTCCGTTGGAAGAATTACCGTATTTGATTTCGTGTTTGTCCAACAAATCCTTCAATGCCTGAATTTTATCCGCACTGCCGTGCATCACAAAACTTTTCTCTTTTAAATCGGAGGTGGTTTCAAAATATTTCTTGAATTCCGTATTCAACTTTTCAGCATTTTTTGAGGCTATTTCTATGGTGGACAAACCTGTTGTTGTATGGTGGGCGACCCGATCCACTAAGGTCAGGACGAGACCATCATCTTTAAGAACTCCCAGTCCACCTTGTCCTGCCTGTTCAAAAGTCATCCCGATGGCTCCCAAATAAGTAGGATAGGTATCTCCATAACTTGGATAGAGCAAATCAAAACGTTCCTTTGTGAAATACAACCAGCCCTTATCATCAAAATATTTGGCATTATTCTTCCCAATTTGAGTTTGAAAATCGCGTTGCCAGTCGGTAATAATTTCGTGATATGGTTCTGCCGCAGGTGCAAAATAATAGGGCTCGTTTCTACCTTGTTCATGAAAATCGACATGTATTTGCGGCATCCATTTGTTATAAACTTTGATGCGCGCTTGTGATTCCACTTGGGTTGTCCAAAACCAATCTCTATTAAGGTCAAACAGATAATGATTGGCACGACCTCCTGGCCAAGGTTGGTTATTTTCGCTCGATTGTTGGTCTGGGTCATAAGGTGTGCTTGCCGTTTCATTGTACCAATTCACATAACGATCGCGTCCGTCAGGATTCACGCATGGGTCGATGATGACAACCGTATTTTTGAGCCATTCCTGATGTTGTGTCAGCAATTCATAAATGGTTTTCATCGAGGCCTCACTGCTTGACGCTTCCGTGCCATGTACATTGTAGCTCAACCACACAATCGCAATTTCATTGGAAGTTGAAGTTCCATCCATAACTCCTGCATTCTTAAGATTGTTTTCACGGATATTTTCAAGGTTTTTAATGTTTTCTTCGGATGAAATATAGGCCAAATACAGAGGACGTCGTTCATTTGTTTCTCCGTATTGTTCCACTTTTACTTGGTTGGGCAATTCAGAAGCGACCTTTTTAAAATAATCAACAATTTGATGGTGTCTTGAAAATTTGGTGCCAACCTCATAACCCAAAAAATCTTTTGGAGAAGTGATTTGTTGCGCAAAAGAAATGGAAATTGAGGTAAAGATTACAAATAGAAGAATGGATAGTTTTTGCATGGAATGGGTTTGTATAAATTATAAAAGTAAAGATACTGAGCTATTCGGAATTAACTAAAAATTAGTGGGAAAAATACTTTAGAGCAGTATCTTTACGTCTGAATCGAATAGCCACTATGCCAAAAGCCTATCTGCCATTTAAGGATACCCATTATTTTTCATCGCTTATCTGTGACTATTTGGATGAAAAGGAAACTTTAAGGCCATTTTACAATCGGTTTCCTAAGCTGGAGAATTTCAAAGTCCAAATTGAAGAAAAACAACTCGCATTTGATCATCAGCGCAGGAAGCCTTTGGTCGAAGCCTTGATGCGGCAATATGAAGGTTTGAGCATCCCGTCGTTGACCCTTACCAATATTGATTTGTTGACAGACCGATCGACCTTCACAATTACAACAGGGCATCAGCTGAATTTGTTCACTGGGCCTTTGTATTTTTTCTATAAAATCATTTCCACCATCAATTTGTGCAAAGAGTTAAAGGAGACTTATCCGGCATTCAATTTCGTTCCCATTTATTGGATGGCAACAGAAGACCACGATTTTGAGGAAATCAATTATTTCAATTTTAAAGGAAAAAAAGTACAGTGGAACCGCAAGGCTTCGGGGGCTGTTGGTGAACTGGATTTGGAAGGGTTGAACAGTGTTTATGAGGTGTTCGCCTCACAATTGGATAAGAGTCAGAATGCGGAACAATTGAAAACACTTTTTAAATCTGCGTACTTGGATCATAATAACTTGACGGATGCCACATGTTTTTTGGTCAACGAGTTGTTTCGAGTGGACGGTTTGGTCATTATGGATGGCAACGATAGTGAATTAAAACGCCTTTTTCTTCCTTATATCAAAAATGAATTGTTCAATCAGACCTCTTTCAAGGAAGTTTCCAAAACGACTCAACAACAAACTACAAAATCCAAGTCCATCCACGGGAAATCAATCTTTTTTATATCAAGGATAGACTTCGCGAACGCATCCTCGAAACAGATGGCACTTTTGGGGTATTGGACACCGACATACGATGGAATAAGGAAGAATTATTGAATGAATTGGATACGCATCCCGAACATTTCAGCCCGAATGTGATTATGCGTCCTCTCTATCAGGAAGTCATTTTGCCCAATCTCTGTTATATTGGAGGTGGGGGAGAATTGGCATATTGGTTGCAGCTAAAAGCCAATTTTGAAGCGCAACATGTGACATTTCCAATCTTATTATTAAGGAATTCGGTATTGTTGATAACCAAACGTCAAAAGGAAAAACTCCAAAAAATGAATGTTTCGGTTGAGGATTTGTTTTTAGATCAAAATAGTTTGATGACAAAAGTTACTAAAGACATTTCAAAAATCGATATTGATTTCACAGCTCAAAAAGAACACCTCAAAGAACAATTTAAAAACTTATATAAGTTGGCCGAACAAACCGACAAATCCTTCAAAGGTGCCGTTGGTGCTCAAGAAACCAAGCAAATTAAAGGCCTTGAAAATTTGGAACATCGCTTGTTGAAAGCCCAGAAACGCAAATTAGACGATGTATTGGAGCGCGTTAGCTTTCTTCAGGATGAATTGTTTCCGAATCAAAGTTTACAAGAACGGAATATGAATTTTTCGGAATTCTATTTGGAATATGGAGAAGCATTTCTATCCAAATTTGCACATGAGCTGCAACCTTTGAAAGGCGAGTTTTTGATACTTGAAATGTGAACTGAAAAGTTCAAAAAATAACTTATTTTAGCACTGTGAACATAAAGGAATCCATAAAGCATCGAATGTCAGAGTTTTTATCATTATGTCAAACACATCATGTCAAAAAACTCTATGCCTTTGGTTCATCCATTACAATCCATTTTGATGACTTGTCGCGTGACATTGATTTAATCATAGAAATAGATTGTGAAGACCCAATAGAGCGAGGTGAAAATCTCATGGACATATGGGATAAATTCGAATTCTTCTTTCAACGAAAGGTGGATTTATTGACCAATTCTTCCATTAAGAATCCTATTCTGCGTAAGAGTATCGACGCCACCAAAATTTTAATCTATGATGGAAAAAAGCAAGAAATATTTATCTGATATTTTAATGGCTATCAACTTGATAGAAAAAAAAATTAATTAGTGTTCGATCAATAAATCTATATCCAATTTTAATTTTGGTAAGTGATTGATGAGAATGGACCAAATATTTTCATCCGAAATGCTATCATAAGCATGAATGACTTGATTTCTTAATCCAATTATTGCCTGTGAGTTTGATATTTTGTTTGTAAAGGTATCGTCTCTTTTGATAATTCGGTTAAGGGCTTCTCCAATGATTTCCAGGTTTCTTTCTACAGCTTTTTTGCGCATGCTATTTTTCTGGTAGGCAACAAAATTTTTTCGGTAATTTCAAAATAAGAATCAATTTCTGCAATGGCAAATTTGATATCGTAAAGCCATTTTAAAATACGCTCATCCATAAATCAATTCTTTGCTTTTGTTTATGGAATTGATAAGGATAGGATTTTTTAATGTTTGTTCTTCAACAAGGTCAACATCACGCTTGAATATTTTTTTGAGTTTTTGTTTTAGACCCATATAATTTTCAAAATATGTAGAAAGATCAATAGCTCTAAATTTTACCAAAAAATCAATGTCGCTACTTTTCCCAAACGTATTTCCTGTAGCAGAACCAAATAGATATAAGGTCTCCACACTGTGGGTTTCACATATTGAACGAATGAGATTTTTATTTTTTTGGGTAATGACCATAGACAAAAATAAGAATTTTTAAGGCAGTGTATCAAGAATGCTAAAGATTAATATATAGGTTTTCATGTTTTTCAAACCTCAAAGGTTTTCATTCCAGAATTTCAAGGCTTGGAAATTTGACGTTTTTTTTTGAATTTTAGAAACCATTGTTTCTAACTCTTCTATTTTTAAAAGATAAATTTTCTTTTGGTTTTTATCAAAAAATACATTCGTGCTCCGAAACTTCGGAGGAAGCAAAAAATCGTCCATCGTTCCGAATAATTCCCAAATCCTTCCTATTTTTGCACATGCAACACAACAAAGTCCTAATTTTAGATTTCGGGTCACAATACACGCAACTCATAGCACGTCGCGTCCGAGAACTCAACATCTATTGCGAAATCCATCCATTCAACAAAACCCCCACCGATACAGACAGTTTTAAAGCCGTCATTTTATCCGGAAGTCCATTTTCTGTCAGAGCCGAGAACGCAGCACATCCGGATTTATCAAACATTCGAGGTAAAAAACCTTTGTTGGCAGTGTGTTATGGTGCCCAATATTTAGCGCATTTTTCTGGTGGAAAGGTGGAAGCCTCCAACTCTAGGGAATATGGTCGAGCGAATTTATCCTTTGTCAAAGTAAAAGAACCGCTTTTCAACCACATCGATGCAGGCAGCCAAGTTTGGATGAGCCATAGCGATACAATCAAGGAATTGCCAAAAAATGGAATTCTCATCGCCAGCACCAAAGATGTTGAAAATGCCGCTTATTCTATTGAAGGGGAAATGACCTTTGGCATACAATTCCATCCAGAAGTTTATCATACGACCGATGGAAAACAATTGTTGGAAAACTTTTTGGTGCATATAGCCAAAGTAGAGCAGGATTGGACACCACAATCTTTTGTGGAAGAGACAGTGGAAGCACTACAGGAAAAAATTGGTGGCGATAAAGTTGTGCTGGGACTTTCAGGAGGTGTTGATTCCTCTGTGGCGGCCATTTTATTGCACAAGGCCATTGGCAAAAACCTCTATTGTATCTTCGTCAATAATGGACTGTTGCGCAAAAACGAATTCGAAAGTGTCCTCAACCAATATGAAGGAATGGGACTTAATGTGAAAGGCGTTGATGCTTCGGCACGTTTTTTGGAAGCCCTTGCAGGATTGAGCGACCCAGAGTTGAAACGTAAGGCGATAGGTCGCGTGTTCATTGAGGTATTTGATGATGAGGCGCATCGTATTGAAGATGTAAAATGGCTGGCGCAGGGCACCATCTATCCAGATGTCATAGAAAGTGTGTCGGCCACTGGAGGTCCAAGCGCCACGATTAAAAGTCATCATAACGTTGGTTGTTTGCCTGATTTCATGAAATTGAAGATCGTCGAGCCCTTAAAAGCTTTGTTTAAAGATGAAGTTAGACGTGTGGGAGCAACGATGGAAATGGACCAAAATTTGTTGGGACGTCATCCATTTCCAGGTCCAGGTTTGGCAATTCGTATTTTGGGTGATATCACAGCAGAAAAAGTTCGTATCTTACAAGAGGTAGATGCGGTGTTTATCAATAACCTTCGCGAATGGAATCTATACGATAAAGTATGGCAAGCTGGTGCAATTCTCTTGCCTGTAAATAGTGTAGGAGTGATGGGAGACGAACGAACTTATGAAAAATGCGTCGCATTGAGAGCGGTGGAAAGTACCGACGGCATGACCGCAGATTGGGTCAATTTGCCCTACGAATTTTTGCAAAAGACCTCCAACGAAATAATAAATAAAGTAAAAGGCGTTAATAGAGTAGTGTACGACATCAGCTCAAAACCACCAGCCACCATTGAATGGGAATAAAAAAAGTCAGCAGTGGGCAGTCGCAGTGAGCAGTCAATTATAATTAACAAAAAATGAAAAAACTTATTTTAATAATCATCATAATTGTTTCCTCCCAAAGTTTTGCTATTGCGCAAAATTACAGGACTCACACAGTCAAACAAGGTGAAACTGTGGAAAGCATTGCACAGCAATATCAAGTGACGACTTCCGAAATCTTGACCCTAAATCCTGACACCAATAAAAAATTGAATGCAGGTGATACTTTGATTATTCCAAAATCAGGTTCTTCTTCAAAAGCTGTAGCATCGGAAATCAGGCAATTGATTGGTTACGATACACACCGAGTGAAACGTAAAGAAACTTTATACAGCATCGCTAAGGAATACCACATTGAGATTGCGGATATTAAAGAAAGCAATAAACAATTGTATTCTGATAATCTTAAGAAAGGTGACAAAATCCGTATTCCAAAATATAAAACCGTAGTTTCAAAAGTCTCTTCAGTAAACAACAGCTTAAAAAAATATAAAGTCCAGCCGAAAGAAGGAAAATGGCGCGTGGCCTACAAATATGGACTGACAGTTCCAGAATTGGAAGCCTTAAACCCAAATATGCCCGAAATTTTGCAACCAGGTGACGAAATCAATGTACCGAATGTGGAAGTGACGGAAGAAAATGCGACAGAAGGCAACTATAATTATTATGAAGTCTTGCCAAAGGAAGGTTTTTACCGACTGAAAATAAAATTGGGTCTGACACAAGAGCAGTTGGAGACCTTGAATCCGGAATTGAAAGTATCGGGACTAAAAGAAGGCATGGTTATAAAATTGCCTCAGGGTATTTCTGTCGGAAAAGTGGAAGGTAACGTTGAAAATACTAATCTTTCTTCGTCCCTTAAAAATTTAGAGACAAAGCGCATCGCAATCATGATGCCTTTCAGATTGAATAAAATCGATGTCGATTCTGTTCAGGAAACCAAGGACATTATGAAAAACGACAAACTGATTTCCGTGACCTTGGATTTTTATGCTGGTGCCCGTATGGCATTGGATTCTGCAAAACAATTAGGCATTTCTACCTATTTGAAAGTATTTGATACGGAAAACCAAATTTCTGAAGTTTCAAAGATTCTATCGGATAATGACTTTTCACAATTCGATGCTGTTATAGGTCCGCTGATGACTGCGAATTTTGACCGTGTGGCTGCCAGTCTAAAAAGTGATAATATTCCTGTTGTTTCACCAATGATGAAACCGTCCACAAGTTATGACAATGTATTTCAGACCATTCCATCGGAAGAATTTTTGGAAAAAGCTATGATTGATTATGTCAAAGTCGATTCATTACGAAGTAATGTGATTATCATTTCCGATAGTGGAAGTCATATCATCAGCGATCGTCTAAAATCAGAATTTCCTAACGCCACACAAGTATTTTCAAAAAAAGGGAAAGAAGGGAAAGATGCCTATTATATCAGTGCTGGCGACGTGAGCAGTGCACTCAGAAGTGGAAAAAACTATGTATTCCTTCAAACCACCAATGCAGGTTTGGTGCTGAATGTTGTGAGTTCTCTTAATAGTATGACGAACAAGGATAAAGAAGTTATTTTGGTTACCACAGATAAGAATGACGCTTATGAATATGAACATCTGTCTAACTATCATTTGAGCAACTTAAAATTTCACTATCCTTCCGTTAACAAGCCCTTGAATTCAGACAATCCAACTGGCTTTGTGAAGCAGTATAGAGCTACCTATGGCGTAGATCCGAACAAATACGCAGTGCGTGGATTTGATTTGACTTTGGATGTCCTGTTGCGATTAGCCTCCGCAGACGATTTTTACAAAGCTTCAACAAATGATGTGGAGACGCAATACATTGAGAATAAATTCCGATATGCAAAGAAAATGGCTGGTGGCTATTATAACGAATCGGTTTATATCTTGCAATACACTCCAGATTTAACCATTGAAGAAGCAAAACGATGACCTCTAAAGTAACTTATCTTGGCGATTTACGGACTGAATGTACGCACGTGCAATCAGGAAACACTTTTATTACAGATGCACCTGTGGACAATAATGGCAAAGGCGAAGCTTTTTCTCCAACGGATGTAGTGGCAACGGGTCTGGCCACTTGTATGATTACGGTTATGGGCATCAAGGCTCGCGATTTGGGTGTGGACATGAAAGGTACCACGGCCTCGGTCACCAAGATCATGGCGGCAGATCCACGGCGTATTTCTGGGATTCAGGTCATACTCAATTTTCCCTTTTCCGCCGATCAAAAAACGCGAACTATTTTGGAACGTACTGCAAATACCTGTCCTGTACATTACAGCTTGCATCCTAATATCAAAAAAGAGATTACTTTTAACTGGCAATAATGATATACAAATGTCTTTGTTTATGGATGCTATGTTGCGTCAATTTGACGCCTCCAGAAGTTGATGAGGTCATAGAGTGGAGGGACAATCTTAAACTCACCTGGGGCCAATTTAAAGGCACTCCAAAAACCAATAACTCTGCTGCGGCTCTGACGGCTTCGGGGATTTCCTTTGAGTTTTCAGTTAAGCAAACCGAAAATCGCATTATCGATTTCAATACAAAAGTGCAAGCACATTTCTATCCAAACAAATCTTGGTACATCAAAGAAAAAAGTGACGCAGCAATTTTGGCACACGAACAATTGCATTTTGATATTACCGAACTTTATGCTCGAAAATTCAGGAAACAAATTGCACAATTGCAAGTGTCCAATAACCTCAAAGCAGAACTTCAGGCCTTGAACCAAAAAATTGTCAAACAATTGAATGTGGCACAGAATAGATATGACAAGGAAACCAACAATTCCACCAATATTGTACTTCAGGCAAAATGGAACAATGATGTAAAAGCGGAATTGGCACAGCTCATTGACTATAAATCCAAGGCTTAGGTGCTACAACCCGATAAAGACTTTCTCATTAAACTGGCACATTACAAAATGCCTTTCGGTAAATACAAAGACCGTTACCTCATAGACATTCCCGAATATTATTATGTGTGGTACCAAAGTAAAGGTTTTCCAAAAGGGCAACTTGGGACGATGATGCAGCAGATGTATGAGATCAAGCTTAATGGGTTGGAAGAGTTGATTTATGGGATTAAGAAGCGGTATTCCAAATAGAATTTAGAGTTCTCAGTAAATTATTTTAATGCTGTGACACTAAAAATTTCTTTGTTACACTTGGTGTTTGTATTCCACTAACATCTTAAATGACATCTCTAAAGTGGTTAGCTAGTTCAAAGGAGTTAAATCATTATTGGTATTGTATTCTTAAGCCCTTAAATAATCGGTATTAAAAATCCAGAAAATGTCGTTGAACCATTAAAAGTACAAATCTCCGCTGGAAAACACTTGAATGATTTTTCAAATAATCATTCACCAAGCAATGATTTATTAATAGCTTAAGGTTATTGATTTCGGGGTCTTGTACAGCGTTTATGTATCTAGAATTAGCTCATCTTTTGCAACTATTTCAATTAACGGTACTTATTTTTATTTCGGTATTTGCTGTGTCCAGCAATGAATACCTCCACCTTGATAATTTAATCCCATCGGATTAATTTGAACAATTTTTCTTCCGGGAAAATAGGTTTCAAATAACGCCTTTACTTGTTCATCTTTTTGTCTTGTACTTTCAGGCAAACCAATTTTCCAGTATTGAGGAATAAGAACTACTTTATTGGTTACAAGAAAATTTAGATAACTCCTAGCCGGAATAAAATAGGTTGTATCACCCGGATGAAATTGACTGTATTTTTTCAACACTCTTTTTGAAAAACGTTTTACTTCCATATCAATGGATAATGAATCCAATATATATTTTACCGGATTAAAATCAGGCGCGGGAGTTTTTACAATGTTGAAGTGTTTTCCATCTTGATCGACCGATTGTTTTAGAATTTTGTAATTCTCCCGCATTCTTTCATAGGTAATTTTTGTTATTGGGTCTTTTTGTGCTTCTAAAGAATCAGGGACTGTCAGGAATATTGTATTAGAATTTACAAAACGACAAAACTCATCTACATGACCATTCACACCGATGCCAAAGTAATTTTTAGTTATCAATGTTCTGCCATCTGGATCATCAGCCACTCCTTCTTTTAACCAAATAATTTTTGTAACGCCCAACATTCTTTTTAGTTCTTGTTCTTGCTGTGGCAAACCCATACCTGGGTTACGTTGCATGTTAACAGATTCAACTTGGATAAGAGTACCTTTCCCATTGACTTCAATTGCTCCACCTTCATTTACCATCTTTGAGGAAAGTAATGGATATGAAAAAAGTCTAGTAAAAGTATTCCCATAGCCATTTCGGTCTTGTGCAGATTGTTTATAAAAAGTAGTTCTCTGAGAGGAGTCAGGAGGTATGTAAGCATAATCATTCCAGGCAAAGTCGGCAATTGCCTTTTCACCTTTTTTGTTTTTGAGAAAAAATAATGGGTCACGAATAGAGTATGAAAATGAAGAACCGAAATCCATAAATTGGATACTATCTTTTAGGATTTCTTCTTTATGAAACCAATTGGAATAAAACGATGTCAATGTGTCTCCCTTAATCACACAATACACTTTCATTAGTGGACTTATGGCTTTTACAATTCCTACTGAAACTGAATCTGCAAAAGGCTCATTGTCAAAGGAAACCATCATAGCTTGATGTGGCTCCCATTCGGCTGGAAGAATGAATGAATTCTTAGATTGGCAACCTACGATGAAAAATGTTAATAATAATATAAGGATTCTCATGTTTATTTGTGTTAACATTGATATGTATGCAACGTTGCGCAGGCTTTAAGGCGCGTAAGTGTTAATGCACGAATCTCTCCAAATAAAAAAAGGCTTTGGAAAATCCGTTGATTCGGTTGTGCAAAGTATTTATTCGGAAATTTTAAAGTATTCTTTTTCCGCTCCATCCTTTCTTGTGATTATTAGTTTATCGGAAGTCAGATATTTTATACCTGTATATGTTTTTAATCCGTCAAAATCGTGTTCAATTTCAAATCCGTTTTCTGTTTTTAATATTTTTATATCTGGCTGAATGGTTTCAGATTTTTCCAAAGTTCCGTTTTCTTTAATTGTAAAAACTTTAAATTTTCCAGTCCCATTATTAAATTCAAAACGATATTGTTGGTTCGGTGCAGAGTCTTTCCAATTTCCATTTAGATATGTTTCAACTTCTTTGATTGATTCGCAACATTTTAATTCCTGTGCAAGTAGAGTGACAGGTAAAAAGGTCAATATTAAAATAAGAATTTTTTTCATAGTTACGATTTTTCTAATATGGTGCATAACTCGTTATATGTGAAACCAATATACACATTATCGGCAATTATTATGGGATAATTGGCGCTTTTGCTGCTTTTATTGTGATAAAAATAATGGGTCAAGATAATTATTTTGTCGCAACAATTTTCACCCCCAATTTTAAAGAAGTCCCACTGCTATGATATTTATTATTGCATTCATTTAACAATTTTTGTGATTTTAATGGCGTCTTTGAGCTCTTTTCAACCGTATATAGTAAGTATTCGTTTTAAAACGATCGCAACTTATCCTTAATTTAAAACTTTAAATATGAATCGAGCAAAAGAGACACAGTATATTGGAACTACTAAGGAAGGTATCGTCAATTTTTTTAGCAACCCACACGGATTTGGGTTTATCAGTTTAAAAGATACCAAAGAAAGTATCTTCGTACATATCTCACAATTAAACGATATAATCAAGGAAAATGACAGAGTGGTCTTTGATATCGTAAAAGGGGTCAAAGGAATGATTGCAACCAAAGTTCGCTTGATATAAGTCGGACCATTCCAATTGATATTATAAAGAACAAAACTATGATGGTTTCGTTCTTTTTTTATGGATATTAAGAAAAATAGTTATCCTCCAACAAAGATTCGGCGACTTTTGCCATGAAAATGGAAACTCGGTCAAACATCATCCGTAAAATGCTTGCGCTCTCTAGGTTTGCTGAATTTGTCTTTGTTATAGGACAATGAATTTCCTTTCGGAATTGATAAGGACTTCCAATGGGTACCTTTCAACTGTTTTCCTATAAAAACAATTTGGCCAACGTGATAGGGATAATGTCCCAATTGCCGATAAATTGCTTCTGCGACTGTATGACCTTCATTTCTGATATAGACGATAGTGTCCATATTGGTATCTGTCAATGCTTGCATGGCCATAAAAAGACAATTCCATCCTTTTTCCCAAGCTACGATTAGTTCTTCTTTGGAAATGTAGCTGGCTTCAAATTCCTGCTCGCGTTCGCGCCATGGCTTTTCGCCATCATCGGTTAGGAAATTGGTCCACCGACTCAACATATTGCCGACCATGTGCTTGACGATAATGGAAATACTGTTCGCATCTTCGTTCATTTGGTAGTCCATTTCTTCAAATGATAATTGTTCGAAAGTTTTATCCCCCAAAGATTTGTAATAGTTGAATTGCTTCAGAATGCCCGTAATGTATGTATTTTTCATCAACTAAAGTTACTGCTTCAAACGATGATTTCCAAATGGAAAAACAAGCTCAAATAAAGAAATGCCAAAAAACAAAATTCCAAATTCCAATAGAGCAGTATCTTTTGGAATTTGGAATTTTATAATTGGAATTTACAATAAATTTTTATCCTTTTTCAGGAATGAACAAAAGCGCATCTCCATCGATGCAATGACGTTTTCCGGTCGTAGCTCTTGGCCCATCGTTGAAAACATGCCCCAAGTGACCCCCGCAAACTGCACAATGTTCTTCATGACCTTGGAAGTCGCTACCACCGGCTTCAAGTTGCGTGTTGCCTGTAACAGCTCTATCAAAACTTGGCCATCCCGTACCTGAATCAAATTTGTTTTCACTTTCAAATAACGGTGTGTTACAAGCAGCGCAAACGTACTTTCCTGCTTTGTAATTTTTGTTTAAATCACTAGAAAATGGTCGCTCTGTCCCATTTTGTCTTAAAATATAATATTGTTTAGGAGTCAATTGAGCTTTCCATTCGGCATCCGTTTTTGTGACTTCGAATTTTTTAGAATCATTGTCTGCCATATCTTTTTTCTGTGCTGTTGAATTGCAACTGAAAACAAGGGTAATGGCCAAAACTGTAAGTATCTTTTTCATTGTTTTTAAATTATTAAGTTATTGAAAGTTACTGATTAAGTCGCAGTCTGTAGCTGATTCTTACCATCGAGATATTTATTTTGACAAACTTTTAACACTTGCAGCTTTCCAACTATTTTTACGAAAAATTAATAGCTTCGGTTTTTTCATCCGTTTATTCAAAAAATGGTAAATTGGTAACGAATTCAAATTATATTAAAAATAGTTAACAATCAACCCATGGCAGAAGTTATTTCACATAGTCTCTTTACGGATTTCGATATCAGTCTTTTTTTCGCTGGAAAGCATTTTAGGCTTTATGAAAAATTTGGTTCCCATATCGTAACGGTTGATGGATTGACGGGCACCTATTTCGCTGTTTGGGCGCCGAGTGCCAAGCAGGTTTCCGTGATTGGGGATTTCAATTTTTGGACAGATGGTCAACATCTTTTGAATGTGAGATGGGATAAAAGTGGGATTTGGGAAGGTTTTATTCCCAAGGTTGGAAAAGGAGCGACCTATAAATATAAAATCCATAGTTCCAATAAAAGTATCAAGACCGAAAAGGCCGATCCATATGCACGTCGATATGAACATCCGCCTCAAACGGCTTCCATTGTTTGGGATGATGATTATCGCTGGAAAGATGCCAAATGGTTGAAAAATCGGAAAGCCAAGAATGCCTTGGACGCACCCTTTTCGGTGTATGAAGTTCATTTGGGCTCATGGAAACGCCATGCTACGGAAGATCGCTATTTGTCTTATTTTGAATTGGCGGACGATTTGGTTTCCTATGTCAAGGACATGAATTTTACACATGTGGAACTGATGCCAATCATGGAATATCCGTACGATCCAAGTTGGGGCTATCAGATCACGGGCTATTTTGCACCCACGTCCCGTTTTGGTTATCCCGAGGAATTTAAATATTTGGTGGATACGCTTCATAAGAATGATATTGGCGTCATTTTGGATTGGGTGCCATCCCATTTCCCGGAAGACGCCCATGGCCTTGGCAATTTTGATGGCTCGTGTCTATATGAACATCCAGACCGACGCAAAGGCTATCATAACGATTGGAAAAGCTTGATATTCAATTATGGACGAAATGAAGTGCGTTCCTTCTTGATCAGCAATGCGATTTTCTGGTTGGACCAATTCCATGCCGACGGTTTGAGGGTTGATGCCGTGGCGTCGATGTTGTTTTTAGACTATTCAAGAAATGATGGAGATTGGGAACCGAATATTTTTGGTGGTCGGGAGAATTTGGAGGCCATTTCCTTTATGCGCGATATGAACGAGGCCGTTTATGCGAGTTTTCCAGACGTTCAGACCATTGCTGAAGAATCGACGGCATTTCCGATGGTGTCGCGACCGACGTTTCAGGGTGGATTGGGGTTTGGGATGAAATGGATGATGGGCTGGATGCACGACACCTTGGAATATTTTGCCAAAGAACCGATTTACAGACGTTTCCATCAGAATGATTTGACCTTTTCGATGACTTATTCGTTTACCGAGAATTTTGTTTTGCCCTTTTCGCATGACGAAGTCGTTCATGGCAAAGCCTCGATGATCCATAAAATGCCAGGTGATGAGTGGCAAAACTTTGCTAATTTAAGAGTTTTATATTGTTATATGTTTAC
>JBDSFP010000491.1:0-3933 GCA_039919415.1 Aquaticitalea sp.
TCTTCCAATATGGATTGATAGGTGAATAATTGTAGATTATGTGAAGGTTTTTCACTTCCCGTTTTATAATCAATGATAACGGCTTCTTTTTTAAGTTCATCAATGACAATTCTATCTGGGCGGAAAATCTCTCCGTTTTGAGTGATGACATCTGTTTCATTGTAACTTGTGAAACGATCATCAAAATATGGGATTAGATCGTGGTGATTTACAATTTGCTTTACAATTATTGCCAATTCTTTTGCCTGTTCAGCATTTACTTTGCCAGAAACATAAAATTCGTCAATTACAAAAGGTATATCCACATTTGTTTTGATTTGTGCCATGATATTGTGCACCAAATTTCCTTTTTCCTGCGCTTCTTTTTGTTCAGAATCCCACAGATATCCTGAATTGGTTACAATGGTTAGATGATGGTCTTCCTTTGATGTGGAAATAAATTGTGCTGGGGTCACTGAGGTTGTTATTTCTTTTGTGGACAATTGACGTATTGAACTCCCAAAGGTATAGGATACTTGATCAGCATCCCAAAGTTGGATAAATTTAAGATAATTGATGAACAGTCCGGAATATACATTCGTTTTTTCATTTTGTTTGGCGTCCAGATCCATTTCCGATATCACGTATAAGTGCTCAACAGCTCTGGTCATCACGACATATAATAGATTGAGCGTGTCCAATTCCAGTTCCGAACGATAGTTGTGGTACATCGTTGATCCCGATTCTCCTAATTCCTCCAAGTCTCTATAAAGGTTGATGAATAGATGCGAAAAGCCATTAAAATCATTTTTGTCCACAGGAAACCAAGTTTTGGGAGACATGTCAAAATAAATGTTTTGATTGGCATATGGAAAAATGACCACTGGAAACTCTAAACCTTTCGATTTATGGATGGTCATGATCTGTACCGCATTGATGCCTTGCGGCGACACGATGCTTAATTTTTCTTTTTTGATCTCCCAATAGGTGACAAAACCAGAAAAGCTCGCATTGCTTCTTTGAGAATACTCCAGGATTTCATCCATGAAAAATTGCAAATAGGCATTTGATTCGTGATTCAGGCCAAATTTTCTGACAATGATTTCCACTGCTTCATATAAATAGGCTTGAAGAAATTGATCAAAGTTGAAATAAAACCCATAGTTGGATAATTTTTGAAACATTTCTGAAACCTCCAAATGAACCAATTCACTGAAAAACGAATGTTTGTCCTCCAATTGCAATTTGTGTTCTGCCAAATAACTTAAAACTTCAATTTTGAATTGATCATTGTTCGGCTGTGATGCCAATGTGATGATGGCAATAATAAATTGTACTTCCGGGGAATTTTGAAGCAATAATGATTCTGAGGAAATGATCGGGATGTTCTGGGCACTTAAATATTCGGCTATAGCAATGCCTTCTTTTGATTTTCTTGCGATTATACAAATATCCTTAAGTCCAAAACCATGTGTTTGTACGTTTTTAATTATTTCCAACACTTTTTGGCAGTGCAAAAAATCTTTGTTTTCGTCAGCTTCCATATTTTTGACATCCAAAAAAGAAAGTTCTATATAACCTTCATTATCCATTGTGCCGTCTTGACGGCTTCTTTCATATATAGTACGATGACTTTGATTTGAAAACACAAATCCAGACAAATGTTTGAAAAACGAATTGTTAAACTCCACAATGGTTTTTAAACTGCGATAATTTGCTGGTAAATTTTTGACATCTTTTTCAATCGTAAATGGATTTATGCCTGTGTATAAATCAATAAATTGCTCTGCTTTTCCGCCTCGCCAACGATAAATGGCCTGTTTGGCATCTCCAACAATCATGGCTGTACCTTTTTCGCTTTTAAAATTTTCGCTTGAAAGCGCATTGTCAATCAATGGAATCAAGTTTTGCCATTGCAGCACAGAAGTGTCTTGAAACTCATCAATAAAATAATGCCTGAACTTTTCTCCAATTCGCTCATATATAAATGGCGCCGGTTGATTTTTAATTTCATTGCTGATGAGTGAATTGAATTCAGAAATCAATAGCAAGTCATCTTCCTCCTTGAGTTCTTTCAAGGTATTGTTGATGGCATTTAAAACCGATAAAGGGGTAATATTTTTAAGTGCATTTTGCAAGAATTTGAATTGAAGAACATGCCTTTTTGTGAGCATAAAATTTTTCAAGAGTTGAGGCTGTATCAAATTGATGCTTGAAGCTGTTGCGGCATCAATACGGCCTCGATATAGCGTTTCGCTCGATTCCAGTTTTGATTGCCAACCCAATCCAAAACTTACATTAAAATCGGCTTCCAACAGTTTCTGAAAATATTTTGGCAAATAACCGCTCGAAAAATCATCAAATTGCAAACCATGGTTGACAATTAGTTCCAACGTTTCTTGTGCTCTTTGAATGATTTGAGAATGAAGAACAGCTATGGATTTTAAAAAGTGCGATTTCAAAGCCTTAAAATCATCAAGCGTCTTGTCTTTTAATTCATTTATAAACGGAATGTCATTTTCGTTGATGAGCAGTTTGGCAATATTATTGAAATCGTAAGCGACATCCCAACTTTTATCGTCATCCGCTTTTTCAATGGCAAAGTCAACCAATATTTTGGTAAGTGCTTCATCGGTGCCGGCTTTGTCAATCAATCTGTCAACCGCCTTACTCAACAGATTAATAGTGTCCAATTCCACTTCAAAATTCAGTGGCAATTTTAAATCGTATGCGAAGGTACGTATGAGTCTATGGTTGAATTTATCAAGTGTGGACACATCAAAGAACGCATAATTATGGACCATGTTTTCCAGAATTGATTTTGACTTTTGATGGAGGAGGCGTGGTTCGATAGCCAATTCCTTTGCAAGGGATTCAAACATGGAATTTTTATCGATTAAAATACTGTCTTCCGAAAATTCCTGAAGTGCAGAGATAATCCGTTCTTTCATTTCAGCAACTGCCTTGTTCGTAAAAGTCAGTGCCAAAATGGACTTAAATGCCAAAGGCGAATTGGATTTCAAAAGAATTTTTAGATATTCTTTGACCAGCGTATAGGTTTTGCCGCTTCCGGCAGAAGCATTATAGATGGTAAAGGCGTACTCTTTGGACATTCAAATATTATTTTGATACAAGATAAAAACTCTAACTGGTTTTATAAGAATAATTGATATTAAAAACTGGAACATAACTGAAATGTTAAACTTTTTATAAGACTTTTCGTGTGAGCAGTTTAGATTTTTTAGTGCGCTGTTAAATCCTTAAATTTGATAGAATTTAATATTAACATACTAAATATATATATTATGGCATTCGAATTACCGAAATTAAAATATGCGTATGACGCATTGGAGCCTCACATTGACGCTCGTACAATGGAAATCCATTATACAAAACACCATCAAGGCTATACCGACAAATTGAACGACGCCATCAAAGGCACCGAATTTGAAGGCAAAACCATCGATAATATTCTTATCAATCTGGATATGGAAAACAAAGCTGTCCGTAACAATGGTGGTGGCTATTATAACCACTCCATGTTTTGGGAAGTGATGAATCCAGAGAATAAAGGCAATCTTTCTAACGAGCTTAAAGATGCGATTGAAGCAAAATACAAAACCTTTGATGCCTTTAAGGATGAGTTCAGCAAGGCTGCTGCGACTCGGTTTGGATCTGGTTGGGCTTGGCTCTGCGTTCACAAGGGCGGAAAAGTTGAGGTCTGCTCAACGCCAAACCAAGACAATCCATTAATGCCAGGCACAGGATGTGGAGGAACACCGATTTTAGGATTGGATGTTTGGGAACACGCCTATTATTTAAAATATCAAAACAAACGTCCCGATTATATCAGTGCGTTTTTTAATGTCATCAATTGGCATGAAGTTGAAAGACGTTATGCAGAAGCAAAATAAAATAACATTGATTCCTTAAGGTTTTCAAAACCTTGAAGGT
>JBDSFP010000505.1:0-3306 GCA_039919415.1 Aquaticitalea sp.
GGAGTTCTAATAATAGGAGGGATTTCCGTAGCTTTATATGCTGGGTTTTTTAGGATTTTAAAAGATTTGGATCATAATCGCACAACGACGACAGGACAATTATTTTATTTTTTCAAAAAGGTCTACCTCGGGAAAATTTTTCTCTTGATGTTCATTACAATTGCCATTGCAATACCTTCAGCTCTGCTATGTTTCATTCCATTGATTTATGTTGTTGTGCCTATGTCTTTTTTCATGGCAATGTTTGCATTCAATCCAGAATTGACGGTTGGAGAAATTGTGACTTTAAGTTTTAAACTAGGCAATAAAAAATGGATGATGACATTTGGTTTGTTGGTTGTGTCCTATTTAATTATCATGCTTTTGATGATTGTGACTTGTGGTTTGGGATCTTTGTTTTTGTCCCCTTTTATATATCACTCTGTTTATTTTATTTACAAAGAAATCATTGGTTTTGATGAGCAGACCGAACTTAATCAGATTGGAATAATCCAGGAATTCTAAGACTTAAAATTCTTTTCCAATCCCAAATGTCATGCCTGATCCGTCAGGCATTTTTATTAGACTTTATGGGATAATAATGCAATTCATAACGCTTTGAAAAATTTATAATTAGGTCGGATCCTTTTTTTTCATATACATTTGCAAGCATAAAAAATCGAATATGGCGAAGAATTTAGTAATCGTTGAGTCACCTGCAAAAGCAAAGACCATTGAAAAATTCCTGGGTAAGGATTATAAGGTAGAGTCCAGTTTTGGGCATATTGCCGATTTACCCTCAAAGGAATTAGGCGTGGATGTTGAAGGCGATTTCAAACCAAAATATCAAGTGTCGAAAGACAAAAGGGACGTTGTCAAAAAATTGAAGGATTTGGCAAGCAAAGCAGAAATGGTTTGGCTCGCAAGTGATGAAGACAGAGAAGGAGAAGCGATTGCCTGGCATTTGGCAGAAACTTTAAAACTTGATAAAGCAAAAACGAAACGCATCGTTTTTCATGAGATTACAAAATCTGCCATACAAAAAGCCATTGAAAATCCACGTTCCATTGATTATGATTTGGTCGATGCCCAACAGGCCCGACGAGTATTAGACAGAATAGTCGGATATGAATTGTCTCCAGTTCTGTGGCGAAAGGTAAAAGGAGGTCTTTCTGCAGGACGCGTACAATCGGTTTCGGTAAGACTAATTGTAGAAAGAGAACGCGAAATACAAGAGTTTGCGACTGAAGCTACCTATAGAATTGACGCCGAATTTTCTAATGAAGAGGGCCAGACATTCAGAGCAAAGCTACCTAAATCATTCATCACGAAAGAAGAAGCACATAAATTTCTGGAATCCAATGCTGGAGCAAATTTTAAAATTGCAGAATTGGAGAAAAAACCCGCAAAAAAATCTCCTGCTGCACCTTTTACGACTTCAACTTTGCAACAAGAGGCTTCAAGAAAATTATATTTTTCAGTAAGCAAGACCATGACTATGGCGCAAAGGCTCTACGAAGCTGGACTTATTACTTATATGAGAACTGACAGTGTAAATTTATCTGATGAAGCTCGTAACGGTGCAAAATCTGAAATTGAAAAATCATTCGGTTCAAAATATAGCAAACCACGTAATTATAAAGGAAACACCAAAGGCGCACAAGATGCCCATGAGGCCATTCGACCTACAGATTTTTCCATACATAGTGTTGCAATTGACAGAGATCAAGCGCGTTTATACGATTTAATCTGGAAACGTGCCATTGCATCCCAAATGAGCGAAGCTGAATTGGAACGCACCAATGTAAAGATCAGTGCGTCAACCCATAAAGAACAGTTTGCTGCCTTTGGTGAAGTCATCACTTTTGATGGTTTTTTAAAAGTGTATTTGGAAGGTAACGATGATGAAGATTCAGAGCAGGAGGGCATGTTGCCAGCAATGAAAACGAACGAAACACTCCTTAATAAATATATTACTGCTACCGAACGGTATACACGACCTCCTTATAGATATACCGAAGCTTCCTTGGTAAAACAATTGGAAGAATTGGGAATCGGTCGACCTTCAACATACGCACCTACCATTTCCACCATCCAAAATCGAAATTATGTCGAAAAAGGAAATGTGGATGGAACCGAACGGAATTACACACAGTTGACCTTTAAAACCGGTAATATTAAGGAAAAGGAATTAACTGAAAAAGTCGGTTCTGACAAAGGAAAATTGGTGCCAACAGACGTAGGTATGATTGTGACCGATTTTCTTGTAAATCATTTTGGAAGCATTTTGGATTATAACTTCACTGCCAAAATGGAAGAGGATTTCGATAACATCGCAGAAGGCAAGGAAGATTGGACTAAAATGATGAAAAGCTTTTATAGCGATTTTCATCCGCAAGTTGAAAATGTACAGGAAAATGCCGAGCGCGAATCTGGTGAACGTATTTTAGGGAAAGACCCGAAATCAGGGCGAACTGTTCTGGTGCGGTTGGGGAAATTCGGCCCGATGGTTCAGATTGGAACTCCCGATGAAGAGGAGAAACCCCAATTTGCCAGTTTGTTGCCTGACCAACAATTGAATTCCATTAGCTATGAAGAAGCGATAGATCTTTTTAAACTTCCGAAAGATTTGGGCAGCTACGAAGGAAAACAAGTGGAAGTGAATAATGGACGCTTTGGCCCTTATGTGAAATTTGGAGATGCGTTTGTGTCCCTTCCAAATGGCACAGACCCAATGAGCATGGAACTTGATGATGCCATTCAACTCATCAAACAAAAGCAAAAAGCGGATGCTCCTATATATAAGTATAAAAATTTACCGGTTGTTAAAGGCAAGGGACGTTTTGGCCCCTTCATAAAGTGGAACAATACGTTCATCAATGTCAGTAAAAAATATGATTGGGATGATTTATCTGATAATGATATAGAGGAATTGATTGCCGATAAACTTCAAAAGGAAAAAGACAAGCTTATCCATGACTGGAAAGAGGAAGGCATCAAAGTAGAGAAAGCACGTTGGGGAAGACACACGGTCACAAAAGGTAAAACCAAAGTGGAATTGGACAAATCCGTAGACGTCTCAAAAATGACCTTAGCCAAGGCAAAAGAGATTATCGAAAGCAAAGTACCAAAAAAGAAAGCAACTGTAAAAAAAGTTACTAACAAAAAAACTGCAAAAAAATAGTTATTCTTACATTTGTCAAACTACAAAAACTCTCAAAAAACTAACTTAACATCTTAAAGACGAACGATTTAACATTAACACATGAACTTTAATTTTCTCTCGCCAGTTTCTGATTCGGTTTTGGCACATAATGAATTGTTATC
>JBDSFP010000003.1:0-10564 GCA_039919415.1 Aquaticitalea sp.
TGACGGAAGGTATCGATATGGGAAGCCAACATTTCTCGACATTAAAAGAACCAAAAATAGCCCTTATTGTAGGTGACGGGGTAACATCGTCCGATGCTGGAGAAATTTGGCATTTGTTAGATCAACGCTATGATATTAGGCTCACTAAATTAGATACTAGAAATTTTGTCAGAATGGATTTAAGCAGATACAATACCATTATTTTGCCAGATGCAAAATTGGATTCCACTGCAGCAAAAACATTAAAATCCTGGGTGAGCGATGGCGGAACGTTAATCGCTTATGAAAATACAATACGTTGGTTGCAAACCAACAAATTGTTGAAGGTCGATATGAAAAAGACCAAATTGACAGCAAAAAATGTCACTTTTGAACAGAAAGATGATTTCAAAGGTGCCCAGCTGGTTTCTGGAGCTATATTTGAAACTAAAATAGATCGTTCATACCCTATTAATTTTGGATATAAAAACGCAATGCTTCCCTTGTTTAAAAATGATACCATAATGATGGCACCAGACAAGGAAAGCTATAATAACCCTATCCAATACACAAAAAATCCTTTGATGAGTGGTTA
Source organism: Aquaticitalea sp. (assembly GCA_039919415.1). Classification (GTDB taxonomy): domain Bacteria; phylum Bacteroidota; class Bacteroidia; order Flavobacteriales; family Flavobacteriaceae; genus JBPOFM01. The sequence goes on from JBDSFP010000003.1 coordinate 575, forward strand.
TATTTCCAAAGTCAATTTAGATAGCTTGGCCAATTCTGTGCCTTTTCAAGTGAAACGTTTAAAAGCGGGCAAAGTGGTCCTTTTTACTGACGATACCAACTTTAGAGCATTTTGGTATGGCACCAACAAACTTTTGATGAATGCCATTTTTTTTAGAGAAGAATTATAGACCATTATGAAATTGGGGTGCCATTTTTTATTTCATTATCTGGTTGTAACAAAATTACATCCTTGCCATCCACAGCGCCAACCACCAAGCATTCACTCATAAACTTGCCAATCTGCTTTTTGGGAAAGTTGACAACAGCCACAATCTGTCGGTTGAGCAATTCCTCTTTCTTATAAAGTGTTGTTATCTGGGCAGAGGATTTCTTGGTACCCAAACTACCAAAATCAATCGTTAGTTGGTATGAAGGATTCCGAGCTTCGGGAAAATCTTGGACTTCCATAATCGTCCCAATACGCAAATCGACTTTGGAGAAGTCTTCAAAAGTCACTATCTTTTCCATTAAATAAATATACAGTTTTTCCACCTATATAAAAATAAAAAAAATATGGCTCAAACTCAGTCAAATATGTTGCCTCTGGGCACCAAAGCTCCCAATTTTAAATTGTTGGATGTAATCTCTGGCCAAAATGTGGAATTGGAAGAATGCAAAGGCTTAAAGGGCACCGTGATCATGTTTATTTGCAATCATTGTCCTTTTGTGAAGCACATCAATAGCCAATTGGTGAGAATGGCAAAAGATTACAAACCAAAAGGAATTGATTTTATCTCCATCTCCAGCAATGATGTGGTAAATTATCCGCAGGACGCACCGGATAAAATGAAGGAAAACGCCAAAAACGAAGGCTATATCTTTCCATACCTCTACGATGCCTCGCAACAGGTTGCGAAAGCTTACCAAGCAGCTTGTACGCCAGATTTTTTTGTTTTTGACAACCAAATGAAACTGATCTATCGTGGACAACTGGATGATTCCAGACCTGGAAATAACGTTCCAGTTGATGGTAAGGACATTCGAAATACCTTAAATGCGCTTCTTAATAAACAACCTATCAATGAAATTCAAAAGCCGAGCATAGGCTGCAATATTAAATGGAAACCGGAAATTGTCGAAAGATAATCAGCAATACTGAATGTGTTATTATTTTATTGGAATCCATTAGTGAATTTGAAGTTGCTTTCTTAGATTGCCTTTATAACAATACACTATAATAATGAAAAAAGTTTTTGGTATCATTATACTGATCCTTCTGATTTTTATCATCTTAATGTATGTTTCGCTGAATTCCAAACCCAAAAAGATTGAGACCTCCAAACTTGTGAATATTGAGAATGTAAATTCAATTAATTTTCACGATCATGATTCGATATTGATAACTGCTACCACACAATATCAAAGCAATGAACTGAAAAGAGTCATGCAGGGCGAACATTATCGCAAAGCCTGGTCCGCTCCCATTAAGGTGCCGATTGTGTTTTTGGATACACTTTATGGCGGCATGACGATGCTTAAAGAAGGCGGTGGTCACCAAACCAAATCGCTAAAAATGCAAGCGCCCAATGGTGTTTTATACTCTTTGCGAAGCATCAACAAAACCCCAGGACCTTTGGTGCCCAAAATAGCCAAAACACTTGGACTTGACAATATTATCATTGATGGCATCTCTGCCCAACATCCATATGCAGCAGTGGTAGTGGCGCAATTGGCAAAAAATGCCAAAGTACTTATAACATTTCCCAAAATAGTATTTGTGCCTAAACAATCCACTTTGGGCGATTTTAATGCGAACTATGGAAATCGACTATATCTTTTGGAATATGAAACGGAAAGTAAAGTGAATTGGACCACGCTACCAAACGTGACGGAAATTGTGGAGACAGATGATTTACAAAAATTAAAGTTGGAACTTGGCGCGCAACTTACCATTGACCAAAAGGCTTTGGTGAGGGCGAGGTTGTTTGATTTGCTTATTGGTGATTGGGATCGACATGCCAAGCAATGGGGTTGGGTTCTGCAATTTGAGAATGGAAACTACAAAGCCATCCCCTTGCCTGCCGACAGGGACAATGCTTTTTTTAATCTTGGTGGTGTGATTCCAAACATGATTGCCAATAAAAATATCAAACCAGAGATGCGTCCATTTCAAAAAGAAATCGACTACCTTCCCGGTTTAGTCGAAGATTTTGATGTCTATTTTTTGCAAAAAGTTCCAGAATCGGTTTTTGTAGAAGAAGCTAAACAATTACAAGCAGCACTTACTGACAAGGTCATTGAAGATGCCTTACACTTATGGCCACAAAATTTATATGAATTGGATGGAGTCGCGATTGCCGAAAAAATAAGGAGCAGACGTAATGATTTGATTAACTATGCAAAAGGATTTAAGAACATTTTAGATCAAAAACCATTACTGACCGAACCTTTAAAAGGCTCTGAAGATTTAAAACTCTCGAATGATTTATTGGCTTGTTTTGGGTGTCATGAAAATTAAGAACTTTACAAAATAATTTGATTCTGAAACAATTAGTCTACATGTCAAGATATTCGCACTGAATTTAGAGCTTTCACCCACTCCTCTTTTCTGCAGCGCTCGCAAGTTTGTGTTTTCGCTTTAATGTACTGGATATGGCCACAGAAAGTACAGCCGTAATGTGCTTCTATTGTGACTTCCTTTTTACTGGCCTTGAACAATTCCGGAAGTATAGGCAAACCATAGGTTACATCCTCATCCTTATTGTAAAAAATACTGACCTCGCCAGATGTTTCCAGATAAGCAAATCTTATTTGTCCCAAATGCTCAACAGAATTGTTTCTCAATTCACTAAAAAATTCATTGGATGCCAAATTTTCCTTGTTAAGGCTGTTCAGCACAAATTCTCCGTCTTTGATCAAACATTTTGGTTCTCCTTCCAAAAAACGCTCCACCCATTTGAATTTTGCAGTCAATATCGTAATCAAACGATAGAACAAAATCACGACGATGACCACCACAATTCCTGGCAATAATCCAACATTGTCATATAGCATAGGGTCACCAACTGCTGAACCCAGTCCCACAATAATGACAACTTCAAATACTGACAATTGTTTAACGCCTCTCTTTCCTGCCAATCGCAAGAACACTAATAGAATCAAAAACATTACAATAGACCTAAAGACGACTTCCAACAGGAATGCCAATGGTAAATCGTTCATAAGCACTCTGGGCCATTCAAATATTTTATCCATAGTATATTTACAATTATATTAAGCTGCCATTTTGCGACATGCATCGGCACATTCTCTGCAAGAAGCTGCACAAGATTGACAATGTTCATGATTATGCTCACCACATTGTTCCGCACACCAGTCGCACAATGAGGCACACAGCTTACAATATTGCGACACATGCTCACTATCTGCTGCCATCATTTTGATAGAAATCAAACAGGCATCCACACACTCTGCACAACATTTTGGGCAGTCGTTCATACTTTTCATTCCTGCCATTTCAAACAAACAGTTTTGACATTCGACCAAGCACTTTTGGCAAGCATCCATACAAATTTGGTACTTTTTATTCATAACACTAAAATTTTGAATTTATATATTAGTAAAATTTATAAAAATTCCCATTTAATATTAGTTGCAATACGATAAGTTTTAATTCATTTAGGAAACGTTTTATATTTTTTCATCTCAAAACAAGAGTGCGTCTTTAAAATATTAAAATTTTCATAAATATCAAGACACTTTCCAGCTTTGAGAAAACAATATCGTATCTTTAAATATAAACAAAAAACATCATGAAAAAACAACAAGGAAAAGGCCTCGTAGCCTTATTAGGAGTCGGAGCTGGGTTATATGCTTGGTGGAAATACCGAAATATGACACCAGAAAAAAAAGCAGAACTACATTCGCAAGTCAATGAGGTGGGCAAAAAAATAAAAGATACGGTCAGGGATGTAGAATCCAACGTGTCTCAACAATATGACCAACTTAAAAATTCGGTTAAGCGTGAAGTCAATGACGTCACACAAGAATAGACTTGAGAATATTGCTATTATTAATAAATCCTGCGATTGCAGGATTTTTTTTATTCCAAATATCATTGGCTTTTACTCATTTGTAATCGGGTTAAATTCTGATTGTAATAAAGCAAAAAATCAATTGAAGTTGAAATACCTTTCGACTCAAAAACCACCCCTCTATGGATTTAACATCAAATGAACCTTTCTGGCTTGTTAAAAATGGACTTTTGGAATCCTATCCTTCACTTCGTGAGGATTTGGAAACAGAAATTTTGATTGTAGGTGGTGGCATCACAGGCAGCTTGATGGCACATCAATGCCTTAAAGAAGGCTGCCAAACTATTTTAATTGACCGTAGGGAGATTTCCAACGGCAGTACTTCTGCCACCACCTCTATGTTGCAGTATGAAATAGATGTCCCGCTTTTTGAACTCACAGAAATGATTGGAGAGGAAGGAGCCCGTGCCAACTATTGGGCCTGTCATGAGTCCATAGACACTTTGGGAGATATTGTCAATAAAATCAAATCTGACTGCGGCTTTGAGAAAAAAGAATCCTTATATTTCGCTGCTTTTAAAAAGGATATCCCGAAGCTTAAGAAAGAATTTGAGGCACGGAAAGCAGCTGGCTTGGCTGTGACTTGGCTTACGAAGGAGGAGATTCAAAATAAATATCATTTAGAGAATGCCTTTGGAGGGATTCTGTCCAAACAAGGTGGCAGTATGGATGCGTTTAAATTTGCCCATGACCTTTTGAAATACAATCATAAAAAAGGGTTAAAGATTTTTGACAAGACGGATATCAAAACTACTGATTATAAACGTACAGGTGTTACCCTCACTACAGATTATGGCAATACCATTAAGGCCAAGAAAGTAATTTATTGCAATGGATATGAAAGCATCGAGATTATTAAGGACAAATTTGTAAAATTACTTTCTACCTACGCCATTGTGGGTGAATGCCAAACAATCAAACCACGAGAACTATCCAATACTTTATTTTGGAATACAGCCGACCCTTACCTCTATATGCGCACTACGGATGACCATCGCATCCTGATTGGTGGCGAAGATGAAGACTTTGTGGATGATGATAAGCGTGATGCCCTCATCTGTGACAAACAAGTAATTTTGCAGAAAAAATTACAACGACTCTTGCCAAATGTTGATTTCAGGGCCGATTTTGCTTGGGCAGGTACCTTTGGCGAAACCAAGGATGGATTGCCCTATATTGGAGCACATCCCAATTTTCCCAGTAGTTATTTTGTATTGGGTTTTGGTGGCAATGGTATTACGTTTTCAGTAATTGGGGCAGAAGTTATTTCTAAATTGTTAAAGAAACAGAAGCATGCTTTAACTGAATACTACCGTTTTAGGAGATAATTTGTTATAAATTATTTAGTTGATTATCCGTTCCCTTCTCACTGATAGTCCAAAAGAATCCCACAAAAAAGAACTGGTCGGCAGCTGGCTGAAGACTTCGGCGTGCAAAGTTCCCATTCATATCAGGTGTGTTGGCGTATTGATAGCCATTGATGTTCTTAAAACCTAGCACGTTATTGACCGAGAGGTAAAGAATTTTTTGTTGTGAAATCAAATAGGCCCAATTGATGCTTAAACTATTATAGGATTTTGTCTTGGCGTTTAAAAATCCTTCCATATTCGGATTTGTGTAAGTTCTACCCGAAGCGAAACCATAGCTGAACCCAACTTGACTTTTCCAATCTTCAATCCAATATTTGCCCACCATAGAAATATTATGGGTGTTGGCGAAGTTTGGTTGGGCAGCAGAAGGATAGTTTCTATAATCACGTTCAGTATCCAAATAGGAATAACTCAGCCAATAATCAATATTCTTTAAGGACTTGTTATCCCTCCAGAACAAATCAATTCCCTTGGCATAGGCATTTCCTGAATTGTTGAAATTGCTGTCAAAATTCGCAAATTCAGTATCATACTTTACCAATTTATCATAATTCTTATAGTAAGCTTCGGCACGGAATATCTTACCATCGGTATTATACTGATAATTAAGTATGTAATGTGAAGTCATCTGTGCCTTTAATTCCTGATTAAACTTTAATATGTCATTGTTTGGGTTCTGATAAAAATTGCCATAAGCGATTGAAACTTGACTGTTTTTTCCTGTCTTATAAGCAAATGACAATCGAGGTGCGATGTCCGTTTCCTTGAACAATTCGCTGTAATCTGCTCTTAAACCTATTTTCAAGGCCAATTTTTTGGAGAAAATAATATCGGCTTCGGTAAATGCTGAGGCAATGTTGTTTTTGAATCCGTAATTGAGTGGATAAACGTAGGTGTCAGAGTAAACTTCAGCAAAATTTGTTGCAAAATATTCGGCGCCAAAATACAGTTTGAATCGATTGTTGAAATTTCGTTTGAACTTCAATTTGACATGGAATGAGTTTTCAGTATCATCAATGTCTCTATCAATGATATTCAATTTCGTTTTGCCATTGGTGTAGCTCATGCCTCCAAAAACAGACCATTCATCGTTCAACATGCCTTGGTAAGAGCCATTGAAGTAAAGGTTGCTATTGTTCAACTTAAAATGAACACCTTCAGGGTCATTGATATCCTCTTGTGACAATTCAAAATCAGTATAATCAAACGCCGTGTACAGTTTCAACAAACCATAATCAAATTTCTGTCTGAACACTGCTTCCCCAGAAGCACTTTCAAAAGGTTTTCTCCAATCATTCCGATTTGGAAACAATGCAACATAAGGTGCCAAATTAATATAGGAAGTATTTACACTCAGCGAACTTTTCTCCCATTTTTGTGTGTTTCCAAGGCCGGCGCCAACGCTCATAATTCCAATATCGGTTTTGTTTTGGTCTGGTTCGTCAATGGTGTTCAAAAGCAAAACACTTGACAACGCCTGTCCATATTCTGCTGAATAACCTCCTGTGGAAAAGGTAATGCCATCAAATAAAAATGGTGAATAACGTCCTCGTGTTGGAGTATTATTGGTGGTCGGGCTATAAGGCGTAAACACCCGAATGCCATCAATGAAGATTTGGGTTTCGTCGGCTTCCCCACCACGCACGAATAAACGACCATCTTCCGCGACCGTTGAGGTTCCCGGAAGTGTTTGCAAAGCACCCACAAAATCGCCAAGCGCAGAAGCCGTGGTCACAACATCCAAAGGTTTTAAAACGGATACCTTACTGTTATCTCCAGCCGAGAATGTTCCTGCAGACAATACGACGGCATCCAAGGTATTGACATCTTCACGTAGTTTTACTTGAAGGTCTTTCATCAAACTGACATCGCCAGCCATTTTATAGGTTTCATAAGATAAAAAGGAAACAATTAGATTTTGTGTGCCTTTGCCATCAGTTGTAAAGAAAAAATTGCCCTTAGCGTCGGAAGTGCCACCATCATAAGTGCCTTCGAGATAGACATTGGCACCTTCTATCGGCAGTCCGTTATTATCTTTGACCGTGCCATTGATGGTAGTTTGACCAAAAGTAATAGTAGTGATGCAAATAAGGAATGCGATAAAAACTGATTTCATGATGGATTGGTTATTACTTATTGCTGTTTTGATTGATGGGACAAATTTGACATAGAAGCCTTTAAATTAAAATTCCATTTGACTGAATTGTTGAAAATTTGGGATGAAATGGTAAAAACTGAACAGTCGGCAATCCTCAGTCAACAGTCACAAAACCATTCATTTAATCCTTTCTTTGTAAAACATTGTGCTGCTTTGTGTTTCTTTGTGATATCTTTATATGACAACCAACCATGTTGACCAAAAAAGAAAAAACCTTCAGTATTGTATTCTTCATTATCCTTATCATTGAATTGATTTGCGGGAGTACAGACAGTTTACTGCAACTGCATTATATTACCAAACCATCTATTGTGCTTTCCTTATTGGTTTTCTTTTGGATGGAGAGCCGTTCTATTTTAAAAAGTATTCGGAATTTAACTTTATTGGCCTTAGGATTTTCACTTCTTGGTGATGTGTTTCTGATGTTCGTGGACCATTCGCCAAAATATTTCATGTTCGGTTTGGTAGCATTCCTATTGGCTCATATCATGTATATTTTAGTGTTTTTGAAACATCGGAATCCAAAGAAAAGACCACTTTTATTTTTGGTGTTTTTACTCATTTATGCCAGTGGATTATTTTTGCTTTTGAAAAATGGATTGGGCGAAATGCTGGTTCCGGTTTTAATCTATATGTTGGTCATTTTGGCAATGGCAATGACAACATTTTTAAGAGAAGGGAAGGTGTCAAAAACGAATTATGCTTTTGTAACTTTAGGGGCCATTTTATTTCTGGTTTCCGACAGCCTTTTGGCAATAAATAAATTTTACGAATCTTTTGAAATTGCAAACATTTTAATTATGTTAACCTATGGGTTGGCGCAATATTTTATAGTGTTTGGCATCAAAAACTCGTCATAGGCATTATCTATAGTTCGTATTCATTTATTTATAAATCAGATGTTTGAACTTCTTTTAATGAATAGATAATTTAATAGTATCTATGACTATTAATTTTCAAAATAAAAATAAAAAAATATGTAACATTTCCATTGAAATGGGTACTAATGTTACAACTAAAACTAACAAACCGATTTGGACAAGGCATTAGAACATAGTTTTGTTGAGCAGTTGGAACAGCATCAAAACATTGTGCATAAAGTGTGTCGATTGTACACCAATAATCAGGAAGCGCACAACGATTTGTTTCAGGAAATAACCATCCAATTATGGAAGGCATTTCCTAAGTTTCGAGGCGATTCAAAGTTCAGTACGTGGATGTATCGCGTGGGTCTGAATACGGCAATTACGCTGTACAGAAAATCAAAACGGCGCATCACTACATCCGAAATTGAAACGGTTCAATTTAAGCTAAAGGCAGAGCCTTATGATGATACCGAGGAGCAGCAATTGAAATTGCTATATGAGGCGGTACATCAGCTCAATGATATCGAAAAGGCACTTGTTTTTTTATACCTCGAAGACAAGGATTATAGAGAAATCAGTGAAACCTTGGGAATTACTGAGGTAAATGCAAGGGTGAAAATGAACAGGGTAAAGACAAAATTAAGAACAATACTAAATCCGTAAGCATATGGATGAATTGGAAATATTAAAAAAAGACTGGAAGAAGGACGACGGCAACTTCCCAAAAGTGTCCTATAATGAGATTTATAAGATGATTTTGAAAAAATCGTCCTCCATTGTCAAATGGATATTTATTATCAGTTTGTTGGAGTTTGTATTTTGGGCCATTATCGCTTTTGCCTTTAAGGACACCAAAAGCATGAAGGAGTTCAACAGTTTTCATACGGATTATGTCATAATTCCCTTGACCGTAGTTGGATATCTGGTTTTGGCCTATTTTTTCTATTTGTTTTTTAAGAATTACCAACGTATTTCGGCAACGGACAATGCCAAGATACTGATGGAGAACATCTTGAAAACACGTCGTACAGTTAAGAATTATGTTGCTTTCAATCTTGTGTATTTGGTGGTTGCAACAGCCATTGCGCTGTTTGTACAGTTTGACCAAAATCCACAAATCATTGGGATGGCGCATTCAGCGGCGGCTGACGGCAATTTGTTTGTTTTCTATGCACGGTTTATTTTGATTACAGCGATATTCTTGGTTGGCGCCATTGCCATTCTTTTGTTCTTTTATTGGTTGATTTACGGTATTTTACTGAAACGATTGAACCGGAATTATAATGAATTGAAGAAGCTTGAGGTTTGAGGAACTATTACGATTAACGATTAACGTATTTCAGGCATAGACAATTAACGATTAACGATTAACGATTAACGATTAACGATTAACGATTAACGATTTACGATTAACGATTAACGATTAACGATTTACGATTTACGATTAACGAAATGTCCATGCCTAAATAGCATTGACCACTTTTAGTTAGTGATTAATATAAAATTACTGATTCTTTTTTT
>JBDSFP010000135.1:0-11164 GCA_039919415.1 Aquaticitalea sp.
GGGATTTGTACTTACATGTTGGAGAATTTGAAAAAGCACAAATCAGTTACATGCATTCCATAAAATTGAATAATGCGGATTTGCACAGTATTATGGGGTTGGGTTGGATTGCACTGGTACATGACAAAAATGATTCTTTAGCAGAAAATATATTCAAATTTGTTGAGACCAAAACGAAATCTCCTGACCCTTTGTATAGATTGATTTTAGTGGACCAATTCAGGAATGACGAAGCAGCAGAAATACAACATGCAACACAATTTGAATCTATCGTGACCGATTCCATTTACGGAAAAATGTACAATAAATACTTGATACCGTTATACATAGGATGTTTAAACAATCCAGCAGGAGCAGAAGTGTTGGCTAAAAACGAATTGGAAAATAGAGCAACGCCACAAACCTATTCCTGGTATGCGTATTCATTGTTGGCCAATAATAAAATTGATGAAGCCAATGCTATCTACAAAGAGCACATTTCTGGCAAACCACTTGAAGCCTTGGAATTGTATTATATGGGTAAACTAATGGAAGCCAATAAAAAAGGTTTTAATGCAAGTGAATTTTATAAAGCAGCGAACGAAAATCTATACGACTTAAGCCCAACGATTGCCAGAGATTTGGAATCCAAACTGGCAAACTGATTTTAGGTAAAGAATATTCTTTCGATTGTCCAATAAGTAGCGATGATAAATATTAATGCTGATATAGGAATAACGATGTATTTTCGGTAGTAAGGTTTGTCTCCAAAAAACTTTCCCAATAAAAAATAGGCCAAAATAATAATTGTAATCTGTCCCAATTCCACGCCAACATTAAACAACAAAAGTGATGTTAAAAAGGAATCATTGGGCAAGCCCAGATTGCTCAGAACACTTGCAAAACCCATTCCGTGGATCAATCCAAAAAGAAAAACAATCCCTATGCGTGAAGGTTTTAATTTTGGAGACAAGATATTTTCCATAGCAACATACATGATTGATATCGCTATGATCGGTTCTACAATGGCACTTGGAGGATTTATTACTTGATACATAGATAAACCTAAGGTAACTGTATGTGCAACTGTAAATGCAGTGGCTTGGAGTAATATAGGTTTTAATTTTGGGTTCAATAAAAACAGACTCAACACAAACAATATATGGTCAATTCCAAGTGGAATAATATGTTCAAATCCTAATTTCAGGTACAATAAAACAGCATCGGTTTTAGACATGTCTTCTAAATCAACCACTACCACATGTGCATTTGCGGTTTGTGTAGCCAACAAAATCAAAAGGAATGATAATGTCGCTTTTATAAATATAGTTTTTGAAAGTTGGTTTTTCACGTACTGGATGATTGCTCTAATATCTACGACATTTTTTGGAATTGGGATTTTAGGGAAGAAAAGTTAACATTCCAAATAACTTCAATTTTGAAAATAAAGAACAAAGGCTGTTGAAGGTTTCGACAAGAATTGTTTTATGGCTATAGTAGTTTCATAAATTTACTTTAATGTAATACTTCCATCTAGCTCAAAAAAACTATGACCAATATATTAGTGCTAATCAAATATATCATTAGCTTTAAAGAAAATAGTAAAGCCTGACTAAAATGTATAATGCTACAGCTTTTGAACATTAGAAAGGGACATTTGTTTAGTCGTTAACTAATATGTAATCCCACTATATTTATGAGTGACATTGCCACGAGATATAAAAATAATCCCATTCTATCTCCCAAAGCTTTAAAGGCTAGTGATGAGAACATGATCATTGAATGTTTGCTCAATCCAGGCGTGTTTAAATTTAATGGGAAAACATGGTTACTTATGCGAGTGGCTGAACGAACTGTTCAAAAGGAAGGCGTACTATCTGTTCCAATTTATGATACCGAAGGAAAAGTTAAAATTCTAAATTTTGATCCAAAAGATTTAAAATTAGATGCTTCAGATGCTAGAGTTATCAATTATGATAGCGTTGATTACCTGACGACCATTTCACATTTAAGATTGCTTTGTAGTGATGACGGCATAAATTTTTACGTGGATAATGAATATCCTTCACTATTTGGAGAAGGAGAATATGAATCTTACGGTATTGAGGATTGTAGAGTTTCAAAAATAGAGGACACTTACCATTTGACCTATACAATGGTGTCTTCAAATGGTGTGGGGGTTGGACTTCGCACGACCAAAGATTGGAAACAATTCGAAAAGAAAGGAATGATTTTTAGTCCCCACAATAAAGATTGTGCCATTTTTGAAGAAAAAATAAACGGTAAATATTACGCATTGCATAGACCCAGCAGTCCCGAATTGGGAGGCAATTATATTTGGTTGGCAGAGTCTCTAGATGCCGTGCATTGGGGAAATCATAAGTGCATTGCAAAAACCCGAGAGGGAAAATTTGATAGTAAACGACTTGGATCAGGAGCAGCGCCGATTAAAACAGACAAAGGATGGTTGGAGATTTATCATGGTGCAACCGCCGATCACAGATATTGTTTGGGAGCCATTTTATTGGATTTAAATGAACCCTCAATAGTAATTGCACGTTCAGAAGAACCAATTATGGAACCTATTGCTGATTATGAGAAAACCGGTTTTTTTGGGAACGTCGTTTTTACCAATGGACATATCGTTAATGGAGACACTATTGAAATGTATTATGGAGCTTCAGACGAACATGTTTGTTTGGCCAATTTTTCAATTAATGAAATATTAAAAACACTAGGACAATCATGATAGATTTAGCAAAAGTAGGGTGGAAAGATTTTTCAAGAAGCACCAAAATATTAATTTTGACAAATGTTATCTATGCATTCGTTTTACCCGTAATAGATATTTTTGTGGCATCTTATATCATGCGGAATTCTAATGACCCTTCAAAAGTGATTTTTTATCAGATGGCTATTTATACAGGGATTCCAATCACATTTTTTATCAATGGTTTTTTGCTCAATAGAATCAATATTAAAAGACTCTTCTCACTTGGGATGTTGTTGAGCGGCGTTTCCATGGTTTTTATGATGTCGCTAAAGGAAATCAATTATTTCGGACTTGTGATGGCAGGCTTGATAATGGGTATGTCTTTTGGACTTTATTGGGCCAATAGGGATTATCTGGTATTGGCAACAACCAAGGATCGGACTCGAAACTTTTACTATGGCTTGGAAACTTTTTTCTATACGATTATTGCGTCAATTGTTCCAGTAATTATTGGGTGGTATTTAATAAATGGTCACGGCACGTCCAATGAAGGTGTGAATTCAGGTTATAAAGTAGTCACTACAGTAGTTTTTGGTATTACCATTCTTGCTTCCATTGTTTTTCACTTTGGAACCTATGCAAAACCAAAGAGTGAAAAATTCCTTTATTTTAAATTTCATAAACTTTGGAAGAAAATGCTACAATTGGCAGTTTTAAAAGGCTTGGCCCAAGGTTTTATAGTGACGGCACCTGCCATGTTAATGATGAAATTCTTTCATTCAGAAGGCACCTTGGGAAGTGCTATTTCCATAGGAGCGATTATTGCATCTGTAATTATGCTTATCCTTGGAAAATATTCCAAACCCAAAGACCGTTTGATTATTTTTAGTGTTGGATTGATATGTTTTTTCCTGGCTTCTTTATTTAATGGATTGTTGTTTAATACTACAGGTGTCATTTTATTTATGTTCCTATTGTTAATTGCCAGGCCTATTTTGGATATTGCCTATTTCCCCATTCAGTTAAAAGTCATTGATGTGTTGTCAAAAATTGAAAACAGAAATGAATTTTCATATATTTTGAATCATGAATTCGGCTTGTTTATCGGACGTTTTTTTGGCGCAGGTACTTTTTTAGTGATTGCGTTTTTTGTAAATTCAGAGATTGCCTTAAGATATGCTTTATTGATTATTGGGACACTTCAATTGCTTTCCATACTCATCGCAAAACAACTGTTAAAACAACAGGAAGCATTGGAAAATAAAACCTCGGTTGAAGGAACAGTCGAAAAAGAAATCGTATCTAACAAAACTGCAATGCCACAAGAAAATGCGTAAAATAAATTATATAATAATTCTACTGGTTGGCTATGGATTATATGCATGCAAAACAAAGCAACCACCAGAATTAGTATTAGAAAACCCAATTGTCCAACTGCATTTGAATCGTATTGATTCCATGCCCAATTCTCCGAAACCTTTTAAGATATTGGATTTCAAAAGTTTGGCAAAAGGATTTGATTCTTTAGTTTTTGATGACACTCAAACAGGAGATTATTGGCCATTGATCTGGAAGGATAATTCCCGTAAAAATTTCAATCAGGAAACCTTTGGAATCTATACAGCTATGGGCGACTTAAGGCAAGGCGAAGAACATAACGACGGTATTTTTCATGAATCATTGGCTACGATAGGTTCTGTATTCGGTGCAACACTTGTGGGAATTGACAAATCAAACCAACATGGAACTGATTATGTTGCGATGTTGAAGAATTATTTCAATACTGATACCAATTGGAATATTATGATGAATAATACCTGTCCTGAAGTCGCATTGTTAGGTGGTGGTTATGCAAGGGATTGGTGGTATGATGTGTACCCAAATGTATTATTTTATGGCGTAGCCAGTTTTTATCCTCAAGAAAAGGATTATTCATATATTATGCGCTCTGTCGCTGATAAATTTTATGCAGCCGATTCTACATTGGCAGGGAATTACGCACATTCCTTTTTTGACTATGCAACATTGGAACCTAAAGACAATTGGATTTGTAAACAAGAAGATGTGGCTGCTGGTCATGCCTATGTATTGTATTCTGCTTATCAAAAATTTCACGACCCAAAATATTTAAAAAGCGCACAATCGTCTTTGGAAGCACTCTTGGCACAAAACGATAATAGGTTTTATGAAATTCTAATGCCTTTTGGTGCGTATGTTGCTGCACGGCTAAATGCCGAAGAAGGAACAAATTATGATTATAATAAAATTCTTGAATGGACTTTCAACGGCACTCCGGAATGCAGAGAAGGATGGGGTGTTTTAGTCGGAAATTGGAATGGTTATGACGTTTCGGGAATCGTAGGAAGTACCGTGGACCACGGCGGATTTGGTTTTCTAATGAATACCTATGACACCATGTGGCCGTTGGTTCCGATGGTAAGATACGATCAACGCTATGCGAATATCATCGGAAAATGGATGTTGAATGCAAGTAATGCTTTAAAACTTTTCTATCCTTACGAAATGCCAGATGAACATCAAACCATACCAGAACAAAAACAACATACTAAACACGTTATAGCGTATGAAGGAGTCATTAAAAAATCACATTTTGAGCAATACGAAAATTTGGAAGCTCCAGTTGCGATTGGCGATGGGCCACATTGGGTAAAAGGAAATCCCGACGTGTCCCAATTTAGTGTGTATGGCAGCGGACATGTGGGTATTGCAGGGGCAATCATCTCAAAAACGAATGTTGATAATATTTTACAACTGGATTTATTGGCAACGGATTTTTACCGAGGCGATGCTTTTCCGTCCTTTTTATACTATAATCCAAATCCTGAAATAAAAGTGGTGACCATTTCTTTGGGTAAAAATAAAATGAAAATATATGATGCCATTAAAAGGGCATTTATCGCTGAAAATGTTAGTGCTAATTTTACGTTTAACATCGCTAAAGAACAAGCGTCCTTATTGGTATGGGTGCCTCAAGATGCCGTAATATCCCAAAAAAAGGGTAAACTCTATGCGAATGATGTTGTTATAGACTACAGATATTCCAATGTCAAATAAGGATAAAGATGAATTTCTTAAAACCAACAGTTTTACTTCTCTTTTCCTTTATGATAGGTTCTTGCCAGAATGAAAAAGCAACCCTAAACACAGAAAAAACCTGGTGGAAAGAAACGGTCTTTTATGAAATCTATATGCCCAGTTATAAAGATAGCAATGGAGATGGGTACAGCGATTTTAATGGATTAACTTCCAAACTTGATTACATTCAAAAATTAGGGATTAGAGGCATTTGGCTAACGCCATTTTTGCAATCACCAAAAGTAGATAATGGCTATGATATTTCAGATTATTATGCGGTGGATTCAACCTATGGAACCTTGGAAGATTTTAAACAGTTCCTCAACGAAGCACATAAAAAGAACATAAAAATAATTATGGATTTGGTCGTTAATCATACATCGACCGATTCGAAATGGTTTCAAGAATCCAAAAAATCAAAAGACAATCCGTACAGGGATTATTATATTTGGAAAGATGAGCCAAACAATTGGGAATCATTTTTTGGAGGATCTGCTTGGGAATTGGACACAGCTACAGATCAATATTACTACCATCAGTTTGATATAAAAATGGTAGACCTTAATTGGCAAAACCCAAAGGTTGTTCAAGAAATTCAGAAGGTTTTAAGGTTTTGGCTGGATTTGGGAGTGGATGGTTTTCGAATGGATGTCATCAACTTTTTGACTACGGATGGCATCACTCTTAATAATCCAACGGATGAAAATGGCGCACAAGAACATCTGTATGATGTCAATCAGAAAGGTGTGAAAGCCGTCATGAAAACAATCCGAACCACATTGAATGAATATGACAACCGATTTATCGTCGGAGAAATTGGAAGCGATAAAATCGAGGTCCTAAAAAAATATCAGGGCAGCGATTTACTGGATGTGATATTCAATTTTAACTTTGGAAGTATTCCTGAATTTTCAGCGCAACGTATTTTTGATGAGTTGCAAAGCATGGAAATGAATATGAGTAATTATCCAACTTTATTTTTTGGAAGTCATGACATGCCGCGACTTATGAGTCGTTTGGCGGAAGGAAATCCCAAAAGGGCAGAAGCTTTGGCCGCTTTGATGTTAACAGCCAAAGGAGTGCCTTTTATCTATTATGGCGAAGAAATTGGAATGGAGAATATTGAGTCCAAATCATTGGAAGAAATGAAGGATATTCAAGGGCATACAAACTATAATTTAGCATTGGATAGTGGAAAATCCAAAGAAGAAGCACTTAAAATTGGAAATGATCATAATCGAGATAAATCTCGAAGTCCGATGCAATGGAATGATGCAGCCTTTGCTGGTTTTTCAACTAAACAACCTTGGATTAAAGTCAATGAAAACTTTGCCCGATTAAATGTTGCATCGCAAGAAAAGAATAGGAATTCGTTATTGAATAACTATAAGAAACTCATTGCCCTACGTAATTCAGAGCCCGTTTTGCAATACGGAATCTATTCTGATTTATCCTTTTCCAAAGATGTCATAACTTTTACAAGGAAATATAATGGACGTCTGATTACCTGTTATTTTAATTTTAGTGAAAAATCAAAACAAATCTCTTTGAAGAAGAATGAAAAAATTTTGATTGGAGAATTGGCGATTGAACCCGATTCTTATTTGATTATTACCCTAAATGACAAATAACTGAGCCATCATTTTATAATCTTATGTTCAATTAAAAATTTCTTCACGACAACATCCTGAATAGTTTCAGTAAATTGTCAAAAAAGTAATTCTTTTTTCAAATAATCGATAAAACGCTTGTTTTTTTCGTTTAATTACATAAATTTGTCTCATTGAACCCTTAAATCTCTAATATGAAAACTAAAATTACTTTATTAAGTGTTGTTTTTGTGCTACTTACTGGCGCTGGTTTCTCCCAGGGTAAAAACGACCCTCAAAGCATCATCAGCGGAAAAGTATCCATTGCCAAGTATCATGATCGTGAGGAATTGGAGAAATTGCAAAAAGGTGAGTTATTGGATTTATATAACGAACGAATAGAGGTGATTGTAAAAATATTGCCCAATATCGCATTCGCTACAAAACCTGGAGTGACCATGACAAGTCTTGGAATTCCCGACACAAAGGATAATAGAAAAGCCTTGGAAGACAATATCGAAGCTGCAAAGACCTATTTTGAAAGTACAATTGAGTTTCAGAAGAAAGTGCTGCCGTATTCTGATAAATCCAATTTGATTGCGGCCATTTTGTTTTATGAAGAAACCCTGAAATCATTGCACACCTACAATGAATTCAATAAATATTAAACTTTAAGTGACTTATTTTCTTTAATAAAGTCAAAAAAGAAATGCACTTATTATAGGCCAATAAATGGGACGTAAATGTCTAATTTATTGGCTTTTTTTAATTGTCTTTTTTTTGCATCCCAAATGCATTGTCTGAAAACTGGCACATTTGATTTTAAAGAAAAATTTGTAATTCTTTCCTTCGAAAAAATGGAATTGGAGCTCATCAACTTCATACTTAAACATCCAATAGTTGAATGAATTTCTGTTTTTTGTAAGAATAATAACATGAACCTGCAAAAATTAGTGTATTTCGTCGATATTATTTGTATTTCGTGGGATTTATTTATATGTTTGATTTCATTAAAGGTTAAAAGATTCCCTTATCTACTAACAACTTATAAAATTTACTTATGAAACACTTTACTCAAACTATTTGTTTATTTCTTTTGGTGTACGGCAACCTGTTTGCCCAACAGGAAAAAGGAATTATCGGTTCTAACAATTGGCTGAATTCTTGGACTGAATTTAGACCTACAGTTGTGGACTACGGAGAACCAACGCAAATCTTAAGCGGCAACATTACACAGGACACCAAACTCTATAAAAAAGATGTATATCTTCTTCTTGGAAGTGTATTTGTGACTGAAAATGCCATACTTACCATTGAACCTGGAACTGTCATCTTGGGCGATTTTAAAACTATTGGCTCGCTGACAATCAGCAAAGGGTCAAAACTCATTGCGGATGGACTTCAAACCGACCCCATTATTTTTACCTCCAATAGAAGTGTGAAAAAAGAAGGAGATTGGGGAGGCTTGTTCATTCTTGGAAAGGCTCCCATCCAAAAATTTGGGAATAGTTCAGCAATCAATTTTGGGCTGAAACCCACGTCCTATGAAAATATCACTTATGGTTGAGATAATACCGAAAGTAATTCTGGGATTTTAAAGTATGTAAGAATTGAATACGCTGGAAAAAGAACAAAAGACTTTGGATATTTCAATGCGCTCACCTTGGCAGGTGTGGGAAACACAACTGTCTTGGAAAATATTATGGTCAGCTATTGCGAAGGGAATTCCTTTAATATATTGGGTGGAGATGTTGTTTTGACCAAAATGGTCTCTTTTAGATCCAATAGAAATGACTATGATTTCAATTATGGTGCCCAGTGTCAAATCTCTAATTCGTTGGCTATACGATCACCTTACGTTTCTGGACCTGACGGATCAAGATGTATGTACGTGGCCACTTATGATAAAAAGGATGAGGTGGATCTGACACATAAATCGACTTTCGTTAAAGCTGAAAATTTGACATTGGTCAACATCAGTGAAGATTTGAATTATGATATCCAGATTGGTTTGGTCAAGGAAGCGATATATATTGGTCCTGATGCTTCGGTGGACATCAATAAAACTGTGATTTCCGGCTTCAATCCCGCAGTTGTTTTAAACAACAATATAACCATTAACGACAATAGTCTTAAAAAACTGAAATTCAGTGAGATGTACTTCAACAATTGCAAAGGAAACATTTTCACAGAACACAACTCCAATAATGAAGACTTGGAGAATTGGTATGGCAACAGAGTCTTTTTTAATGTTTATTCCAAAGGTGCCGATTCTGAAACGTTTATTGATTCAAAAAACACCAAACGCCCAGATTATAGGTTGAGGATCAATAAAATAATCGCTGCCAACGATAACGACTACAACGACAATTAACTGAATGACCACTAATCATTATTGGATTCACTAGTTTAAAAACTTTATGAGTAACTCGTTGGCATATGCTAGCGGGTTCTCTTTGATAAAGCCCATATCAATGACCATTTCCAATTAAGATTTACTTTTTAACAATAGAAGTGAGAATAAAAAAAACCAATTGAAAAACAAAACTGAATGCGGAAAACTACTTTTTTAAAAAATCTATTTTTTGAATGTTGTTTATTGGTTCTGCTATGTTCCGGACAAATGAATGCACAAATAGTTATTGGTGCGCCAAATTTGGGGTTTAGTCAGGCATGTGCAAGTGCTTCATTCAATACCTATAATGTTACATTTGTTTTTTCGCCCGCTTCTGGCTTGGGTGCCAACAATCAATTCAGAGTGGAATTGTCTGATGCGATTGGTAGTTTTGCCACGCCTACTACAGTTTTTACTTCCAATGCAGGAGCCGTTACGGTCTCTCCGGCAACTTTAAATTTTCAACTGCCAACTACTACTTCAGGAGAAGGTTACAAAATAAGGATAAAAAGTTCGGCGCCAGTCGCCACAAGTTCAAATTCAGTGGCTTTTGCAGCGTATTACAAACTTCAGGACAGTCCGTTCAGCATTAATCATTTGGTATCAACTGGAGCCTATTGCAGTGGCGGAAGTTATCTTCTTGCCATAGACAATCCGGGAACAGGAGACAACGACTCTCCACTAAACTATCCGTCCCTGACATATGATTGGTTTAAGGAAACCAGTCCCACAACTTCTGTCTTTGTTTCATCAGGGCCAACATTGACGGTCAATCAGGAAGGTACTTATTTTGTGAAAACAATTTACGGAACCTGTACTTCTGATTCCTTTTCAAATCGTGTTGCCATCACTGAGGTATCCTCAGGAGAGGCAAATGCGACCATCGTATCCAGTTTGGGCAATCCGTTTTGCCCTAGTGAAGGTGCCACTACATTAAGCACTCTCGGAGGTGTAAGCTATCAATGGTTTAAAGATGGCGTAGCCATTGCAGGTGCTACCGAACAAATGTACCAAACAGTTGAAAATGGCACCTATTCTGTGCAAGTTGATTTAGGAAGTTGTCAGGCGTCTGGAACTTTTGATTTGGAAACAGGAGATTTCATAAGTGGACTCAATGTTGAGGCAATGAACACCATGGAAGTAGGAGAGACCTTGACAGTGAGAGTTGCTACCACAGCATCTAACCCAGAATTTGAATGGTATTTGAATGGTTCCCTACTTTCAAATTCCAGCAACACTTACAATGCCACAGAATTTGGAGATTACAAAGTGGTAGTTTTTCAAACTTCAGGTTGTATTGTTTCAAGGGAATTGCTGTTTTCTATAAATGAACCCATCGAGCAATTTCCAGATGTTGCCAACATTCCGAATTTAATCAGTCCAAATGGGGAT
>JBDSFP010000184.1:0-3605 GCA_039919415.1 Aquaticitalea sp.
GGATTGAACAATGAAGCAATCGTAAACGCTGTTAAAAAAGTCGTAAAAAGAAAATAATAATTGGTTATCAGCGTTTTTGATTCACAAATCAAAACCTTAAAAACGAATATTATGAAGAATTTTTTAATAGCAGCGCTGCTTGTTTTTTCAAGCACTATCGCCACACAGGCCCAAAACGGAAGTGGATTTGGAATTAAAGGCGGTCTAAATTACAATGGCAATGGCGATTATTTTAAATCCATTGGAGCCAATGCACAAAATCCGGAGAGAAATGTGGGGTATCACATTGGAGTTTTTGGAAAAGTGGGCAACACTATTTATTTTAAGCCTGAACTTATTTACACAAGCACCAAAAGTTCTTACGACAGCGATGCCTTTAAAATGAAAAAGCTGGATGCACCGCTTCTTGTGGGTGTGAAAATTTTAGGTCCAATTAGTGTTTTTGGAGGTCCTTCCCTCCAATATATTTTGGATACAAAATTTGACGGCATTACCATAAACGATGTTCATAACGACTTTACAGTGGGTCTCAACTTTGGAATAGGATTGAATTTCAATAAATTCGGAATCGATTTACGATATGAACGGGGTTTCAGTGATAACGAAGCGACCTTCATTAATACCAATCTAGGATCAGGCGGGGTCAGCAGAATTGATACTCGGCCGGAACAGCTTATCTTGAGTCTGTCATTGATTCTGTAACACGAAAAAGCCGCTAGATGCGGCTTTTTTAATATTCTTGTTTTGTTTAACCCTGGTTGGATTGTGCTGAATCCTTATCCAAATAATTTGGAATGCCGTCGCCATCCGTGTCATCATTGGTGGGATCCCCATCCTTATTGATGTCCTCAAATCTGGTACCAATACCATCTCCATCATCATCACCATCCGAAAAATTAGGTATCCCATCAGCATCGGTATCATCATTGTAAACATTTCCGTCACCATCCAAATCTTCCAAATACGAATCCACCAAATCGTTGTCATGATCATTGGCTTTGGTGTTATACAATTCGAATTTGAAAATAAGGTTGGAATATCGAGGCACCCCAAATGGTGAAGAACCAAAATAGCCCAAACCGGAAGGAAGGAACATCATGCCCAGACCATAATTGCTATAACTGTACGTACCATCGCCATTTTCGGTATAACTTGCAGCGTCTTTGAATTCCGGCATAACCAATCGCCAGCCTAGTATCAGGTTCAACATATCGAATGGACTTTCTGCATTTACTGTACTATCAAAAATATCGTCATTTTGAAGCATTCCGGAATAATTTGTCAAAACAGTATCAGAACTATGAGGGGTATTGCCACCTCCTGGGTTCAATTTTAAATAATAATATTCATAATCCACATCAAGATAAATAGTATTATCGGTCACAATATCATCCATCAAGATGGTGTTATTGTCCGGGTCTGGCAACGGCAAATAATTGCCAGCAGAATCCTTTGGAAGTTCCTTTATGATAATATCCGCCACGTGATAATCTCCAGGCGTCGCAAATGTTGAGGAATTGTAATAATGTGTCTGTAAATAGTCGATAAGCGAATCCCGATCAATGACTTGTTGCTCAGTTCTATCGGCTTCAGCAATCCCCGATACGCTATTGTCATCTTTATGACAGGAGAAAAGCAATGCGAGAAGACATAAGGCTGCAAGTGTAAATTTTCTTAATTTCATTAGTGCTTATTTTTGGTGTGCAAGATACAATAATATAATATTTTTGTACAATAACATTAACGTAGTTTTTTATAATTGTCATATGCGAATCGATAAATTTCTTTGGTGTGTTCGGTATTACAAAACAAGGAATATAGCCACGGAAGCAATCAAAAAAGGCCACATAAAGGTCAATGATCAAGTTGTCAAACCCAGCAGGGAAGTCTATCCAAAAGATAAAATTGAGTTGCGCAAAGACCAGATAAAGTTTCAATTGACCGTTAATGATATTCCTCCCAACAGAGTTGGTGCAAAATTGGTGGACATCTACAGAACAGACACCACACCAAAAGACGCTTTTGAAGCACAGGAAATGCTTAAATATTCCAAAGAATATTACCGCAAAAAAGGTGTTGGAAGACCCACCAAAAAGGACCGACGTGACATTGATGATTTTAATGAGGATAAAGAAGCCGATTGAAAAAACTCTTTTTTATCTTTGAACAAATACTAACGGCATGTCCTCGAACAAACATATCATTTTATCCCACAATGAAATAAATCATAAAATCAAGCGCATTGCCTATCAGATTTATGAAAGCAATGTGGAAGAAACGGAAGTGATTTTGGCTGGAATTGACAGTAACGGTTATATTCTTGCCAAAAAGTTGAAAGCCAATTTGGACAAGATTTCCGATATAAAATCCATTCTATGTAAAGTGGTGGTTGATAAAAAGAATCCTTTGTCAGACATCACAACATCAATAAAATCAGAAGATTATTCCAACAAGTCCATTGTTCTGATTGATGATGTCCTGAATTCTGGCAGCACGCTGATTTATGGCGTGAAACATTTTTTGGAAGTACCACTGAAACAATTCAAAACTGCGGTGTTGGTCAATCGAAACCATAAAAAATTTCCGGTAAAGGCGGATTTTAAGGGCATTTCCTTATCAACTTCGTTAAATGAACATGTAGAGGTAATTTTGGAAGGAACAGAATTTGAAGCATATCTAAAATAATTGCATCACAAGCTCTCCGACAATTTCATTGATGGATTTTTTGTCTATGACGAGCGTTAGGTCACTTTGATTATAAAATTGTGTGCGCTCAAACAAATGTTTTCCAATAAATTCGGTAAGTTCTTCCTCTGTTTTGAGATGCGAAATCATTGGTCTGTTGTACTTTTCTTGCTTTAAACGTTCAATCAAAGTGGGAATGGAAGATTTAAGATAGATGCTTTTCACATTAGTTGTAGCAGTGATCATTTTCATATTGTTACCATAACAAGGTGTTCCACCTCCAAGGGAGACGACCGTATATTCAAGCCTAACAATGTCTTCCAAATAACGGTTTTCAATTTTTCGAAAATAAATCTCGCCTTTGGATTGAAACAATTCTGAAATCGACATTCCCTCTTTTTCTTCAATATAAGCGTCCAAATCCACAAAATCAAATTTCAATACTTTTGATAATTGGTTTCCGATCGTTGACTTACCAGAGCCCATATATCCAATTAAAAATATGGTCATGAAAATGGTTATAATTTGATTTTAAATCCCTTAAGAATATAATTGTCCAAAAAAACAAATTTATATCAAAAAAGCGTTGCATTATAAATTAATCGTTTTTATATTTGCACCCTCGTAAAATGAAGACTCGGTAGCTCAGCTGGTAGAGCACAACACTTTTAATGTTGGGGTCCTGGGTTCGAGCCCCAGCCGGGTCACAAGAAAGTTAAGCTGCTGCTTGACTTTTTTTTTACCTTTACACTTCATTATGCGCACGTGGCGGAATTGGTATACGCGCCAGCTTGAGGGGCTGGTGGACATTAGTTCGTGGAAGTTCGAGTCTTCTCGTGCGCACAATTATATTTTATAAAACACTATAAATCAGAATTATATAAATTTTTAACGTTTTTTTGTCCCCATTTTCACCCCCT
>JBDSFP010000018.1:0-3208 GCA_039919415.1 Aquaticitalea sp.
TTTTTTCTGGTCAATAATCGGAATTCCCTGACGGGTTAAAACAATACAGACCGGTCCGTCGGTATGTTTAATCGCTACACGCCATGCATGCGCGGTTTCATTGGCATCTGCAGGACGGATAACGGTCATATTTGGCACCGTCCGCAATCCAATGAGTTGTTCGACGGGCTGGTGCGTAGTGCCATCTTCGCCCAGAGCAATACTGTCGTGGGTAAAGACCATGATCGGTCGGATTTTCATAATGGCCGCCAATCGAAGTGGTGGACGCATATAATCTGAAAAAATCAAAAATGTGGCACCGTAAGGGATTAGGTAGTTACTCAATGCCATCCCGTTGAGCACAGCTCCCATCGCATGTTCTCGAATCCCAAAGTGAAAGTTACGACCATCAGGGTGCTTTGCGGAAAATGATTTATAAGCATCAAGATTTGTATCGGTTGAAGGCGCGAGGTCAGCCGAGCCTCCAATCAATTGGGGGAAATATTCAGCGATGGCATTCAATGTTTTGCCGGACGCTTTTCGGGTTGCCATTTCATTACCAGGTTCAAATACGGGCAACTTTTTCTCCCATCCATCAGGCAGTTTTCCAGCGGTGATGGTCTCGAATTCTTTTGCCAGATCTGGATGTTTTTTCTTATAATTTTTATATAGTGCTTTCCAATCTTCTTCATTTTCTGCAGACGTCTTGCCTGCTTTTCGGTAAAAATCCAAAACTTCATCTGGAACAACGAAATTTTTGTCGGGATCGAATCCGAAGTTTTCTTTTACCAGACGCACTTCATCTTTGCCCAAAGGCGAACCATGCGCTGCTGCAGTATCCTGTTTGTTGGGACTACCGTAGCCAATATGACTGCGGACTTTTATCAGTGATGGACGATTGGTTTCTTTTTGAGCGTTTTTGACTGCCTTTGAAAGTGCCCCCAAATCCTTAATATCGGGTAGATTTTGAACATGCCATCCATAAGCTGCAAATCGTTTGGATACATCTTCATCAAAAGCCAGATCGGTATCGCCTTCGATTGTGATGTGGTTGTTATCATAGAAGTAAATCATATTTCCAAGTCCAAGGTGACCAGCAAGCGAGGCGGCTTCTGCCGAAACACCTTCCATAAGATCGCCGTCGCTGCAGATGGCATATATTTTATAATCGAAAATTTTGAAATCCGGTTGATTGTACCGTGCCGCCATATATTTTTCGGCAATAGCCATTCCCACACCATTGGCAAATCCTTGGCCCAAAGGTCCGGTGGTTACTTCGATACCTGGAGTCAATCCATATTCAGGGTGGCCAGCAGTAATGCTGTGAAGTTGTCTGAAATTTTTAAGATCGTTGAGTGTAATTTTGTATCCCGTTAGGTATAAATAACAGTATTGCAAAATGCAGGCGTGCCCGGCCGATAAAACAAATCGGTCGCGATTCGCCCATTCAGGATTTTTGGGATTGTAGTGCATTACTTCTGACCACAATACATGACCTAACGGCGAAAGCGCCATTGGTGTTCCTGGATGTCCGGAATTTGCTTTTTGTACAGCATCGGCCGATAAAACTCTTACGGTATCAATGCCTTCCTGAATGATATTTTTGGATTTCATGTTTTTAGATTTCTTCATTAACTATATTTTTTTGTCTATTTAATTCTTTTTCTTCGGCTTATTTTAAAATAAGTTCCAACGATTGGTCGAAGTCGGAATATTTTTTAGCCTAGTAAAAATGTTTCCATTTTGCTGTGAATTCCGAAGAATGAGAAGGTATGAAAAACCATTCATACGAACCATAAAAATTCAAATTTTAATTTGGAATGCTGCAGATTTCTTCAGTTTGGATTTCTTGATTTTAGCTTATTTTCCGCTCTTTAATAAAAATATAAAATTAAACACTATTAAAACCTATTGAACATGAAAATAATCGGGATTTTCCATTTCTTTAGTATAGCTTCCAGAACACGCTGCTTGATTGCATTTTGCCCTATGGTACAAGGCTTTTTGCGCTTTTCCGATGTTTTCCTCTTTACCATTCCAATGTTCCAAAGAAGGATATTGCAAGGCACGACTAAACGAAAAGGCGACTGCCCAAGGCATCTCTGATTTATAGTGTGCATTCATTGCATTTAGACGCTCGGTTGCGAGTTGTGAAGTTTGTCCACCTGATAAAAATGCTACGCCGGGAACGGAAGCAGGAACGGTTCGCATTAAACACCTTATGGTAGCTTCGGCAATTTCATCGGTGGTTGACTGGTCTTTACACATGGATCCAGGCAAAACCATATTAGGTTTTAAGATCATTCCTTCGGTTAAAACGCGTTGTTTGTGCAGTTGGCCAAAAACAATATGCAATACACTTTGGGTAACGGATAAACATGTTTTTAAATCGTGATTTCCCTCCATTAAAACCTCTGGCTCTACGATGGGCACTAAACCTACTTCTTGACAAAGTGCGGCATAGCGCGCCAAAACAATGGCGTTATTTTCAATGCATCTGCGAGTTGGAATTCCATCACCAATCGCAATGACCGCCCGCCATTTGGCAAAACGCAACCCCATCTCTTTATATTCCAATAATCTTTCGCGCAAACCGTCGAGACCTGAGGTTACTTTTTCATTAGGAAAACCTGCCATGTCTTTTGTGCCCATGTCCACTTTGATTCCCGGAATGATGCCTACGTTTTTAACAGCTTGAACGAAAGGCGTGCCATCAGAAAGGTTTTGTCGGACGGTTTCATCACATAATATAGCTCCATTAATACCTTCGTTCAGGCCTGAAGTGGTCACAATCATTTCACGATAACGTCGACGCATTTCCGGGGTTTGTGGTATTTGCAAAGCGGCAAAACGCTTATTACAGGTAGGATTACTTTCGTCCATGGCTAATAGTCCCTTGTTATTGGCAACCATTGCCCGAGCTGTTTTGATCAGTTCATCTTCATCCATTTGTTCTTGGGTTTTTTAGTAATGTATTTTGAAAAGTTTTATCGATGGAAATTCGCGTGAAGCTTTACGACCGCTTCTTTTTTTGAAAGTGTATTGTCGCCAGCACTTTAACAAAAAGACTACCGTATATTTTTTCTAGGAATGACGTAGTTTCAAAATGAAGTATAAAGTTACGCATATATATAACAGTAAATTGATATGGACTGATATATAATTTACATTATTCCCACTTACGAAGTTTCTGAGAAGCATAAAATGATCACAAGTGATATTTGCCATA